>DASQKY010000025.1 GCA_035630295.1 Acidimicrobiales bacterium
CTGAGCGGCGTGCCCACGGGGCGCCGCTTCGCGTACCAGATGATGGAGGCGGTCATCAACGCGGAGACGATGAGGGACCCCACGAATGCGACCACACCACCTCCTTCGTGATTTCGCTAACAATGACCGTACCGGGACCGGCGAGGAATCGCGCGTCGGCCCGATCCGGTCTAGCACGCACGTTCTGACGGGAGCACATCAGACGCCGGGCGACGACGGGCGGCCGACTGCCCCGGTTTGTCCGCCCGTTCCGAGCGCGACATAGAGTCACCGGCCGTGACCGAGATCCCCGAGCACCTGCTCCGGCGCTCGAAGGAACGGCGGGCCGCGCTCGGGCTCCCGGGCGGCGAGGGCGGCGACGCCGCGCCGCCTCCGGCCGGCGAGGGCGAGAGCGGCGGCGAGGTCACCCCGACCGAGACCGCACCGGTCGCCGCCCGTGCCGCGACACCGGAGCCCGCCGCCCCTCCGCCGCCTCCTCCGCCACCGCCGCCCTACGTGCAGGCGGCCCGCGATCGCCGCCGCATCCCCTACTGGGCGATGCCGGTGATCGCGCTCCTGCCCATCTGGGCGATCATGTACTACAACGCGGTCCAGGTCCCGCCCGTGAACGACGACCTGCTGGCCGAGGGCGAAGAGGTCTACTCCGCCTGCCAGAGCTGCCACGGCCCCACGGGTGCCGGTGTCACCGGTCCGCAGCTCAGCGAGGGCGAGGTCCTGCTGACGTTCCCCGATCCCAAGGCGATGATGCAGTGGATCCACCTCGGGGCCAACGACTGGACCGGCAGCAGCAGCCCGAGCGACTACGGCGACCCCGACCGCCCGGGCGGACCGCACAACACCGGCGAGTTCGGGCAGGTGATGCCGGGCTTCGACCTGTCGGCCGAGGAGCTCGCGGCGGTCACGCGGTACGTCCGGGAGACCCTCTCGGGTGCGCCCGACGAGACCGAGATCGTCACCGAGGAGCTCGCCACCGAGGCCATGGAAGAGGCCGACGAGGGCGAGATCATCTACAAGAACGCCGAGCCCGACCCCGAACGGGTCGAGGCCGCCACCGCCGAGGGCGGCTAACGATCATCCCTACACTGACGAGGTGAGCACCGACCGCCATGACGTGCTCGTCGTCGGTGGCGGGCCGGCGGGTGCGGCGACGGCCTTCTGGCTGGCCGAGGCGGGCCACGACGTGGTGATCGTGGAGAAGAAGCGGTTCCCGCGCGAGAAGACCTGCGGCGACGGCCTCACGCCGCGAGCGGTCAAGCAGCTCACCGACATGGGCCTGGCCGGGCGGCTCGACGGCTACCACCGCTACGACGGACTGCGGGCGGTCGCGCACGGCATCACCCTCGAGCTCCGGTGGCCCGAGCACCCCGACTTCCCGAGCCATGGGTTCGTGGTGCGCCGACGCGACCTCGACGAGATGGTCGCCGACCGGGCGGTCAAGGCCGGGGCCCGCATCGAGCAGGGCACCGAGGCGATCCGCCCGGTGCTGCACGACGGCCTCGTCCGCGGCGCGGTGGTCGAGGACAAGGAATCGGGCGCCACCCGGGAGGTGTCGGCCCGCTACGTCGTCGTGGCCGACGGGTCGCTCTCGCGGTTCGGTCGCGCGCTCGGCACCGCCCGCAACCGGACCTACCCCCAGGGCATGGCGATCCGGGGCTACTTCGAGAGCCCGATGCACGACGATCCGTGGATCGAGAGCGCGCTCGACGTGCGCGACCGCAACGGCGCCAGCCTGCCCGGCTACGGCTGGATCTTCCCGGTCGGCAACGGCACGATCAACGTGGGCATCGGCCTGCTGTCGACCTTCCGGGACTGGAAGAGCATCAACACCACGCACCTCATGCGCGAGTTCGCCGCCACCCTGCCCGCGCACTGGCAGATCGACCCCGAGTCGCCGATCGCCCCGCCCACCGGCGGGCGCCTGCCCATGGGCGGGTCGATCAACCCGAAGGTCGGGCCCACGTGGATCGTCGTCGGCGACGCGGCGGGGTCCATCAACCCGTTCAACGGCGAGGGCATCGACTACGCGTACGAGACCGGCCGCACCGTGGCCGGCCTGCTGGACGAGGCCCTGGGCACGGGCGACGGCATGGCCCTGCAGCGCTACCCGTCGATCATCGCCGAGGAGTACGGCCTGTACTTCCGGGTGGCCCGCCTGTTCAGCGTGGTCATCGGCAACCCGGCGGTGATGCGCGAGCTCACCCGGGTGGGCATGCAGAGCCGCAGCCTCATGGAGTGGGTGCTGCGGATCATGGCCAACCTGCTGCGCGACGACGAGGTGGGACCGGCCGAGGCCGCCTACCGGGCCGCCGCCGCCCTGGTCCGCATGGTCCCCGAGCCCGCGGCCTGACCGCCGGGCCTTTTCGCCTCGGCCCCGGGCCGGCGGGGTGGCGCCTACCGGGCGCCGGGGCCCTCGTCCGCGGCCGGATCGTCCCGGCCCGGCTCGCCCACCCCGGCGGGCTGGCCCGCGGGAGCGGGTCCCCCACCGTCGACCGGTCCGTCGTCGACCGACCCGTCGACGGTCGCCCCGTCCCGGTCGGCCGACGGCCCGTCCCGGTCGGCCAGCAGCGCCCCCTCCCCACCAGCGGGCGACGCCCCCTCGGCGGCCAGCAGGGCCGGGGTGGCGGCCCGCACCTTGGTCAGGACGTAGATGCCGATGGGCACCATGGCCAGGCACATCCACTGGGCCCCGGTCATGCCGGCCACCCGCTCGTCGTTGACCCGCAGGGTGTCCCAGGTGAAGCGCTGCACGGCGTAGCCCACCAGGAACAGGCCGGCCACCGTGCCCGGCGCGGCCCGGCGCCGGCGGAGCACCCACCACAGCAGGCCCAGCAGCAGGAACAGCGAGACGCACTCGTAGAGGGCCGGGTTGTGGAACGTGGTCCCCTCCACCACCGGGCGGGCATCGGCGCCCAGGCCCAGGGCCTGCTCCCGCAGCGGCTGCTCGCCGTCGGGCAGGGCGATGGCCCCCTCCCAGCGGGTGGCCAGGGGGAAGTCGGTGGCCGAGCCGAAGTGCTCGCCCACGGCCAGGCACCCCAGGCGCCCGAAGGCCGCCCCGATGACCACCGACACCGCGTAGCCGTCGATGAGCTGCCAGCGCTGGAGCCGGGTCCAGCGCAGGAAGGTGGGCAGGCCCACGGCGATGGCGGCCAGGAACCCGCCGGCGAACTGCAGGCCGCCCTCCCACACCGCGATCACGTCGATCGGGTTGTCGATCTGGTCCAGGTGGGTCAGGACCCACGTGATCCGGGACCCGACCACGCCGGCGATGACCATGCGGGTGCCGATGCTGTAGGCGGTGTCGCGGCTCACGCCGTAGCGCTCCCCGTACGAGGCCCCGAACCAGACCCCCAGCACCATGCCCAGGGCCACCATCAGCCCGAAGACCCGCAGCGGGAACGGGCCGATCTCGATGACCGGGATGGTCTTGTAGGGGATGGCGGCCAAGAGCGAGGTCAGCACGGCGACATGATCGCATGCCGCCCTGGCCCGGACGTCACAGCGGCGGTATCCAGCCCCCGGCGCCGGCGGCCAGGGCGTCGGCCTCGGCCGGGCCCAGGGTGCCCTCCCGGTAGAGCACCGTCTCGGGCGGGTCGTCGATGACCCGCTCCACGATGCGCCACTGCTCGTCCAGGCTGTCGGCCCGGCCGAAGCGACGCCGGTCGCCCTCCAGGGCGTCGTCGATGAGGCGCTCGTAGGCCTCGGCCCGGTGGCCCAGGGCCGCCTCGTAGTCGACGTCGAGCTGGATGGGCTGGGTGACCAGGCGGTCACCGGGCGCCTTGGCCAGCAGGTGCAGGGTCACCCCGTCGCTGTGGCCCAGGCGGAAGCGCAGGAAGCTGGGGTCGGGGCCCGGCTTGTCGTCGTCGGTGAACAGCAACCGGGGCGGGTCGGTGAAGCGGATGATGGCCTCGGTGGCCGTGGCCCCCAGCGCCTTGCCGGTGCGGATCAGCCAGGGCACGCCCGACCACCGCCACGAGTCGATCTCGAAGCGCATGGCCACGTAGGTCTCGACGTCCGAGCCGGCCTGCACCCCGTCCTCGTCCGGGTAGCCCCGGTACTGGCCCCGCACCACCTGGGCCGGGTCGACGGGGCGGATCTGGCGGAACAGCCGGACCTTCTCGTCGGACAGGGCATCGGCGTCGGCGGCCACCGGCGGCTCCATGGCCAGCAGGGCCACGATCTGCAGCAGGTGGTTCTGCACCACGTCGCGCAGGGCGCCCACGCTCTCGTAGAACTTGCCCCGCGACCCCACGCCGAAGTCCTCGGCCATGGTGATCTGCACGCTGGAGATGAAGCTGCGGTTCCACAGCGGCTCCAGCAGCGAGTTGGCGAAGCGGAACACCAGCAGGTTCTCGACCCCCTCCTTCCCCAGGAAGTGGTCGATGCGGTACACGGCCCGCTCCGGGAAGGCCCGGTGCAGGCAGTCGTTCAGCTCCTGGGCCGAGGCCCGGTCGCGGCCGAACGGCTTCTCCACCACCACCCGGCCGTTCTGGTGGAGCCCCACCCGGTGCAGCCCGTCGATCACGTCGTCGAACAGCGCCGGCGGGATGGCCAGGAAGAACAGGGGCCGCTCGACCCCGGCGGCCCGGACCCGCTCGGCCAGGCCGTCGAAGGTGGCGGCCTCGCGGTAGTCGCCGGCCATGTAGCTCAGGTGGCCGCACAGCCGGTCCAGCACCTCGGAGTCGACGTCGTCCTCCTTGGCCCCGATGCTCTCCCGGGCCCGGGCCCGCAGGTCGTCGTCGGACCACGACGAGGTCGACACCCCGATCACCGGGCCCAGCCGCCCGCTGGCCTCGAGGTTGTAGAGGGCCGGGAACAGCTTCTTGGCCGCCAGGTCGCCGGTGGCCCCGAACAGCACCAGCCCGTCGCACCGCTCCGAGTCAGCCACGCCCGGCCCTCACACCTGGTCCGGCGACGGCGGGGCCTGCCCGTGGCCCACCGGGTCGACCGGCTCCTTGGGCTCCAGCCGGCCCATGGCGTGGCCGCCGAACTGGTTGCGCAGGGCGGCGATGGCCCGCATCTCCACGTCCGTCTCGTCCTGGGACGTGAACCGGGCGAAGAGGGCGGAGGAGATCACCGGGGCGGCCACGCCCAGGCGGACCGCCTCCTCGACGGTCCAGCGCCCCTCCCCCGAGTCGGCCGCCTTGGGGGCGATGTCGGCCAGGCCGGGGCTCTCCTCCAAGGCCTTCACCAGCAGGTCCAGCAGCCAGGAGCGCACCACCGAGCCGTGCTGCCACGAGGCCAGGCCGGCCTGGACGTCAATGCCCAGCTCGCTGGCCTCGAGGATGGCGTAGCCCTCGGCGAAGGCCTGCATCATCCCGTACTCGACGCCGTTGTGGACCATCTTGGTGAAGTGGCCGGCCCCGGCCGGGCCCACGTGGGCCAGGCCCCGGCCCTCGCCGGGCGACAGGGCCTCCAGCGCCGGCCACACCCGGCCCACGTGCTCGTCGGCCCCCCCGACCATGAGGGCGTAGCCGTTGTCCAGGCCCCACACCCCGCCGCTGGTGCCGGCGTCGACCCAGCCGATGCCGGCCTCGGCCAGCAGCCCGGCCCGGCGGATGGAGTCGCGGAAGTTGGAGTTGCCCCCGTCCACCACCACGTCGCCCTCGGCCAGCAACCCGGCCAGCTCGGTGATGGTCCCCTCGGTGGCCGGGCCGGCCGGCACCATGGACCACGCCACCCGGGGCCCCTCGCCCAGGGCCTCGACCAGGGCCGGCAGCGAGTCGACGTCGCGCCCCCCGCCGGAGCGGGCGTAGCCCACCACCTCGTGCCCGGCGCGCCGCAGGCGCTCCGCCATGTTGCCGCCCATGCGGCCCAGTCCGATCATGCCCAGCCGCATGGGGCGGCCTCCTCGTCGCTAGCGGGTGACCTCGACCAGGTCGTCGAGGGTGACGCGGGCGGCCCGGAGGCCGTGGGCCCGCAGGGTCAGCAGGTCGCCCTCGGCCTGGGCGTGCTTCAGGGCCGAGAAGCCGAAGGGCCGGCCGGGGATGGCCACGTCCACCGGGTCGTCCCCCACCACCTGCAGGAACACCCCCGACGGCGGCCCCCCCTTGTGGAGTTGGCCGGTCGAGTGCAGGAAGCGGGGGCCGAGGCCGACGGTGGTGGCCACCCGGTAGCGGTCGCGGATGGCGGTGCGGGCGTCCTCCAGCACGTCCACCACCCCGGACTCGGGGTCGACGTAGGCCTGGATGGCCACGTAGTCACCGGGGCCGACCCGGTCGAGCAGCCCGGCCAGCGGCTCGGCCTCGACCACCGAGGGGCCCTGGTCGAGGACCCGGGCCGTGGCCTCCTTGGCCTCGGCCACGTTGGGCTGGTCGAAGGGGTTGATGCCCAGGGCCGCCCCGCACAGGGCGGTGGCCACCTCCCACACCAGCACCAGGGCCCCGAGCCCGGCCGGGCCCTCCGACGGGAGCTCCACCACCGGGTGGCCGGCGGCGGCCAGGGGGGCCAGGCCGTGGTGCTCGCCGATGCCCACGAACAGGCGATCGTCGCCGTAGACCTCGGGCGGGCCCAGGCGCTCGCCGGCGATGGGGACGACCCCGGTGCCGTGCTTGCCCGTCGACTCGGCCAGGAGCTGCTCCAGCCACAGACCGATGGTGTCTATCTCCCCGTCGACCACCAGGGTCACCTTGTCGCGCCCGGCCCGCACCGCCCCGGCCAGGGCCGCGGCCAGACGCAGGCCCGGGTTCTCGGCCGGGTCGGGCGACCTCAGGGCCGGGGCGACGGCCGCGGCCGAGGCCAGGAGGCCCTCCCAGTCGACCCCGGCGGCGGCCGCCGGCACCAGCCCGAAGTAGGACAGGGCCGAGTAGCGGCCCCCTATGTCGGGCGGGTTCTCGAACAGGGCCCGGAACCGGCGGGCCGTGGCCTCCTCGGCCAGGGGCGTGTCGGGGTCGGTGACCACCACGACGTGGCTGGGATCACCGGTGTGCTCCAGCACCGAGGCCAGGTGGCTGCGGGTCTCGATGGTGGTCCCGGACTTGGAGGAGGCCACGAACAGCGCCTCCGGGGCCGGGCACTCGTGGAAGACGCGCTGCACGGCGGCGGGGTCGGTGGTGTCCAGCACCCGCAGGGCGGGCCGGCCTGGCTGCGGCGGGAACGACCGGGCCAGCACCTCGGGGAACAGGCTGGAGCCGCCCATGCCCATGACCACCACGTGGCGGAACCCCTCGGCGGCCACCGCGTCGCCGAAGACCTGGAGCCGCTCGGCCTGGGAGGCCATGGCCCCGGCCACCTCCAGCCAGCCCAGGCGGTCGGCCACCTCGGTGGGGTCGTCCTGCCAGAGGGTGTGGTCGCCGGACCACAGGCGCCCCACCGCGCCCCGCGCCGCCAGGTCGTCGAGCGCGGCGGCGACCGTGTCGCCGATGGGACCCAGCTCGTCCATCTCCCGACCTCCGGTCCGCCGGGTCGCTCCCGGCTCACCCCGCCAGTGCTAGCAGACCAGCCGACCCCTGTGACCGGGGGCGGCTCCCTCACCCCTCCGCCGACCGGGCATGAAAGCACCGGGATGTCGGGCTCTTTCGTGCCGGGTTCCGGGGGGGTCAGGGCTCGGGGTCGCGCCAGGCGGCCAGCTCCTCGACCGCCACCGCCTCGCCGTACAGGTAGCCCTGGCCGGCGTCGCAGCCCATCTCCTCCAGCAGCGTGGCCTGGTCGGGGTGCTCCACCCCCTCGGCCACCACCGTGAAGCCCAGGGTCCGGCCCAGGGTCACGGCCGCGGCCACGATGGCCCGGTCCCGGGCGTCGTGGACGATGCCGCCCACGAAGATGCGGTCGATCTTGAGGGTGTCGGCCACGTCGACCTGGCGCAGGTGCTCCAACGAGGCGTAGCCGGTGCCGAAGTCGTCGATGGCGATGCGCACCCCCCGCTGGTGCAGCCGCCGGAGCAGGGCGGCGCTGCGCTCCACGTCCCGCACCAGGGCGCTCTCGGTGACCTCCAGGCACAGGCGGGCGGGGTCGATGCCGTGCCGATCGAGGGCGGCGTCGACCCGGCCCAGCAGGCGGGGGTCGTCGAGCTGGCGGGCGGAGACGTTGACGCTGACCCCGACGTCGGAGATGGGCCCGGCCACCGCCGCCACCGCGGTGTCGAGGGCCCAGCCCCCCAGCTCGACCACCAGGCCCGTCTCCTCGGCCACGGGGATGAACTCCTCGGGCCCGATGGGGCCCCGGGGGGAGTCCCAGCGCACCAGGGCCTCGGCCCCCACCAGGTGCCCGGAGCCCAGCGCCACCAGGGGCTGGTAGGCCAGGCGCAGGCCGTCGCCGGCCAGGGCCCGGCGCAGGTCGCGCTCCAGGTCGATGCGGGCCACGGCCGCCTCGTAGGTGCCGGGCCGGTAGCGCACCACCTCCGAGCCGCCCAGCGACACCGACTCGCGGGTGGCGATGCCGGCCTTGTGGATCAGGCTGTTCACGGTGTCCAGCTCGGTGGCCACCACCACCCCCACCCCGGGGGTGATGGCGATGTCGTGGTCGCCCACCGCCACCGGCAGGGCCAGGGCCCGGCGGACCCGCTCCCCCATCTCGGTGGCCTCGTGGGGGCCGACCTCGTCGCAGATCACCGCGAAGGCCGAGCCCCGCAGGTGGCCCACCAGGTCGCCGGGGCGGATGACGGCCCGGAGCCGCTCCCCCACGGCCCGCAGCAGGGCGTCGCCCTGGGCCCCGACCAGGCCGTCCTCCAGGGTGTCGAGCCGGTCGAGGGCCACCTGGACCAGGGCCATGGACCGCCGGGGCCGCCGGTGCAGGGCCTCGCGCAGCCGGGCCATGACCATGCTCTGGTTGGGCAGCCCGGTGGCATCGTGCTCCAGGGCCGACTGGCGGAGGCGGTTGCGGTCGGCGGCGCGGGCCAGGGCCAGGGCGGCCACCGTGGCCCACGGGGCCAGGGCCCGGCCCACGGCCTCGGCCTCGGGGGCGGCGGCCCCCGGGGACCGTTCGGGCACGGCGGCCAGGACGCCGAGCAGCTCGCCCCGCTCGGTCAGCGGGACCAGCACCGGCGACCCCAGGCCGGCGGCCTCCAGGTCGGGGGCGGCATCGGCCCAGGGAGCGGCGGCCAGGTCGGCCACCTCGACCCCGTCGACCCCGGCCCCGGTGGCCACCCGGTCGAGGGCCAGCACGGCCCGGCGGGGCAGGTCGAGGGCCCGGCCGTGGACCCGGGCCGGGCCCGAGCGGGCCGCCACCACCACCCGGTGGCCGGGCACCTCGGCGGCGGCCGCCGCGGCCACCCACTCGGCCACCACGTCGACCGGCTCGCCGGCCAGGATGGCGGCCAGGACGCCGTCGACGTCGTCGGGGGGTGTCACCCGGCCGCCTGCCGGGCCGCGTCCCGGGCCAGGGCCACGACCTCGTCGATCACCGCGTCGTCGTGGGCCAGGCCCGGGAACAGCACCTCGTAGGGACCGGGGGCCAGGGCCACGCCCCGGTCCAGGAGGGCGTGGAACAGCCGGGCGTAGGCCGCGGTGTCGGTGGCCCGGGCCGTCTCGTAGTCGACGGCCGCCACCGGGCCCAGGTGCAGGCCGACCAGCGGCCCCACCACCGGCACGTGGCCCGGGAGGCCGGCGTCGGCCAGGGCCGCGGCCAGGCCGGTGCCCAAGCGGGCGGCGGTGGCCTCCAACCGAGCCTGGGCCGCGGCGTCCAGGAGGTCGAGGGCGGCCAGGCCCGCCGCGGTGGCCAGCGGGTTCCCCGACAGGGTGCCGGCCTGGTACACCGCGCCCAGGGGCGCCATCTGGTCCATGAGGTCGCCCCGGCCGCCGAAGGCGCCCACGTTCAGCCCGCCGCCGATGACCTTGCCGAAGCAGCTCAGGTCGGGGGCCACGCCGTAGGCCTCCTGGGCCCCGCCCGCCCCCAGCCGGAACCCGGTGATGACCTCGTCGAAGACCAGCAGGGCCCCGACCCGGTCGCACTCGGCCCGCAGGCCGGCCAGGAAGCCGGGACCGGGCGCCACCAGGCCCATGTTGGCCGCCACCGGCTCCACGATGACCGCCGCCACCGACTCGTCCAGCTCCGGCACCCGGTTGTAGGGCACAACCACGGTGTCGGCCACCGCCCCGGGTGGCACCCCGGCCGAGGCGGGGATGCCGGTGGCGCTGTCGGGGTCCACGTCGATGAGGGCCACGGCGCTGCCCGCCTCGGCCAGCAGGCCGTCGCTGTGGCCGTGGTAGCAGCCCGAGAACTTCACGATGCGGTGGCGCCCGGTGGCCCCGCGGGCCAGGCGCAGGGCGCTCATGGTGGCCTCGGTGCCGCTGGAGACGAGCCGGACCCGCTCCACCGACGGGACCCGGTCGCAGATGGCCTCGGCCAGCAGCACCTCCCGCTCGGTGGGGGCCCCGTAGGACGTGCCCCCGGCCGCCGCCTCCT
Organism: Acidimicrobiales bacterium; assembly: GCA_035630295.1. Classification (NCBI taxonomy): domain Bacteria; kingdom Bacillati; phylum Actinomycetota; class Acidimicrobiia; order Acidimicrobiales; species Acidimicrobiales bacterium. The sequence continues at coordinate 10,339 of DASQKY010000025.1, forward strand.
GCACCGCGGCCACGATGGCGGGGTGGGCGTGGCCGGCGATGATGGCCCCGTAGGACTGGACCAGGTCGATCAGGCGGCGGCCCTCGACGTCCCACACGTAGGGGCCCTCGGCCCGGGCCACGAAGTAGGGCGTGCCCCCCACGGCCCGGAAGGCCCGCACCGGCGAGCTGACCCCGCCGGGGATGACCCGCAGGGCCCGGGCGAACAGGCCGTCGTTGGAGAGGTGTGCGTCGTCGTCCACAGCGGCGAGCACCCTACTGACGCCCGGTGGCCGGGGCGGGCCGGTCAGGCGGTGAGGGCCTCGGCGGCCTCGGCGGCCAGGTAGGTGAGGATGAGGTCGGCGCCGGCCCGCTTGATGGCGGTGAGGTGCTCCAGGGCCACCGCCGGGCCGTCGATCCAGCCCCGCTCGGCCGCGGCCTTGATCATCGAGTACTCGCCGGAGACGTGGTAGGCGGCCAGGGGGACGTCGAGCGCGTCCCGGGCCCGGGCCAGGACGTCGAGGTAGGCCAGGGCGGGCTTGACCATGACCACGTCGGCGCCCTCGGCCACGTCGGCTCGGATCTCCTCCAGGGCCTCGCGGGCGTTGGCCGGGTCCTGCTGGTAGGCCCGCCGGTCGCCACCGCCGGCGATCTCCACGTCGACCGCCTCGCGGAACGGCCCGTAGAGCGCCGAGGCGTACTTGGCCGCGTAGGCCATGACGCCCACCTGGTGGTGGCCGGCCCCGTCCAGGGCCCGGCGGATGGCCCCCACCTGACCGTCCATCATCCCCGAGGGGGCGACGAGGTCGGCCCCGGCCGCGGCCTGGGCCAGGGCCACCTCGGCGTAGCGCCCCAGGGTGGCGTCGTTGTCGACCTCGCCGGTGGCGGTGAGCAGGCCGCAGTGGCCGTGGTCGGTGTACTCGTCGAGGCACAGGTCGGCCATGAGCACCACGTCGTCGCCCACGTCGTCGCGCAGGTCGCGCAGGGCCACCTGGACGATGCCGTCGGGGTCGGAGGCCCCCGAGCCCTCGGCGTCCTTGGCCGCCGGGATGCCGAACAGGATCACCGCCCCGATGCCGAGGCCCCGCAGGCGGGCCACCTCGGCCACCAGGCTGGCCCGGGTGTGCTGGACCACGCCGGGCAGCGAGGCGATGGGGTGGGGCTCGGTGATGCCCTCCCGCACGAACAGGGGGGCGACCAGGTCGTCCACGCCCAGGCGGGTCTCGGCCACCAGGCGCCGCAGGGCCGGCGTGCGGCGCAGGCGGCGGAGGCGCTGCTGGGGGAACGGCATGCCCGCAGCCTACGGAGGCTCCCGGCGCCGGGCCGAGGTCAGCGACCCGGGGGGACGAGGCCGGCCAGGACGTCGGGGTCGAGGTCGGCCAGGGTGGCGGCCACCAGGGCGGCGGCGGTGAGGTCGTGCTGGGTGGTGAGGCGGTTGGGCACGGCCACCACGGCCCCGATGCCGGCGGCCAGGGCGGCCTGGACGCCCCGGTGGGTGTCCTCCACGGCCACCACCTCGGCGGGGTCGGCCCCCAGCTCGGCCACCGCGGCCAGGTAGAGGTCGGGGGCCGGCTTGCCGGCCCGGACCGAGGGGTGGTCCCGGCCCACCAGCACGTCGAAGCGGTCCCGCAACCCGAAGCGCTCGAGGTGGTGCTCGACCCAGCCCCGGGACGAGCCCGAGGCCACGGCCACCGGGACGCCCCGGTCGTGGAGGGCGTGGACCAGCTCGGCGGCCCCCGCCGTGATCAGGGCGGCGTCCCGCGACGGGGGCAGGTCGGCGACCGCCTCCCGGGCGGCCTCGAAGGCGGCCTCGTCGATGTCGAGCCCGAGCAACGGGGCCAGGGCGTGCCAGTAGGGCTCCCCGCTGGACACGCCGACGGCGTGGGCGCCCCAGAGCTCGGGCGTGAGGTCGGCCCCGAGGCCGGCCACGGCCCTCCGGGCCCGCTCGTAGATGGGCCACTCGGTGTCGGCCAGGGTGCCGTCGAAGTCGAACACCACGGCGGCCAGCGCCGGGCCGGTGGGGGCCGGCTCGGCGGCCGGGGACGGTCGGTCGACGGGCGGGGCCACCGGGCGAGGGTAGCGAGCCCGCCCCCCGGGGCCGACCCCGCCGGCGGCCGGCCCGGGGACCCCCTCCCGGCGGGCCACCGGAACATCGCCCACCGCGGGCCGCTCTCACCTCCACACCCCGCAGCACCGAGCGACCGGAGAGACCCATGACCGACTTCGACCTGGACGGCGACGGCTTCATCGATGCCGTCGACACCGACGGCGACGGGTACGCCGACACCTTCGACACCAACGCCGACGGCTACGCCGACGCCCTGGACACCAACGCCGACGGGTGGATCGACGCCGTGGACACCGACGGCGACGGGGTCATCGACACGGTCGACGCCGACGGCGACGGGTACGCCGACGGCGGAGCGGCCACCGCTCCCAGCGCCGGGTACGACCTGGACGGCGACGGGGTCGTCGACAGCTACGACCTCGACGGCGACGGCCTGCCCGACACCTACGGCGGCACCACCTTCGGCGGCGGGGGCGGCGGCACCGCCGGCCCGTTCGACACCAACCCCTACACCCCGTCCGAGGTCGCCCAGGGCTACAGCACCACCGACTCCAGCTTCATCGAGCCCAGCCGCTTCGCCGACGACAGCAGCGTCATCAGCACCAACGACCTCACCGGCGTCCTCTGACCCCGGCGGGCCCTGCCCCCCTCCCTCGGGAGCGGGCGGGGCCGCACCGGGTCATCGGGCCGGGCCCGACCCCGAGGCGTGGGCCACCAGCGCCGCCACCAGGCCGTCGATGGTGTGCTCCGCGGCCTCGACGGTGACGGGCAGGCCGGCGGCCCGGGCCGTGGCCGCGGTGACGGGGCCGATGCAGGCCACCACCGGGGGGGCGGCATCGACACCGAAGGCGTCCACGAAGCGCGTCACCGTGGAGGACGAGGCGAAGGTGACGGAGTCGGCGGCGGCCACCCGGGCCCGGGCGCCGTCGGTGACCGGGGCCGCGGTGGTGCGGTAGGCGGGCACCACCTCGACCTCCCAGCCCCGGGCCCGCAGGCCCTCGGGCAGCACCGGGCGGGCCTCCTCGGCCCGGGCCAGCAGCACCCGCCGCGGCGCGGCCGGGTCCGGGGGCGGGTCGGGGAAGGACTCCAGCAGGGCCTCGGCCACGAACCGGTCGGGCACCAGGTCGGCGACGACGCGGTGGGCGGCCAGCGCCGCCGCCGTGCCCGGCCCGATGGCCGCCACCCGCACGCCGCCCAGGGCCCGGCTGTCGGGGATGTGGGCGAAGGTCCGCTCCACCCCGTTGGGCGAGGTGAGCACCAGCCAGGCGCACCGCCCCACCCCGGCCACCGCGGCGCGGAGCGCCGCGCCCCCGTCGCTGGGCGGGCCCACCTCGATGAGGGGCACCTCCACCGGCTCGGCCCCGGCCGCGGCCAGGCCTCGGCTGAGCTGCGAGGCCTGGGCCCGGGTCCTGGTCACCACCACCCGTTGGCCGAACAGGGGGCGGCGCTCGAACCAGGCCAGGTCGGTGGCCGCCACCCGGCCCACCACGATCACCGACGGCGCCTCCAGGGCCTGGTCGCCCAGCGTGGCCAGGGTGGCCCGCACCGCCACCTGGTCGGGCCGGGTGCCCCACCGGACGGCGGCGGCCGGGGTCCCCGGGTCCAGGCCGGCGCCCAGCAGCCGGGCCGAGATCTGCGGCCACCGGGCCACGCCCATGAGGATCACCAGGGTGCCGCCCAGCCGGGCCGCGGCCTCCCAGTCGATGGTGCCCTCGCCGGCCGAGGGGTCCTCGTGGCCGGTGATGACGGTGAAGGCGGTGGACGAGAAGCGCTGGGTCACCGGGATGCCGGCGTAGGCCGGGGCGGCGATGGCCGAGGTGATGCCCGGCACCACCTCCCAGGCCACGCCGGCCGCGGCCAGGGCCGCGGCCTCCTCCCCGCCCCGGGCGAACACGAACGGGTCGCCGCCCTTGAGCCGGACCACCCGCTGGCCCCGCCGGCCCCGCTCGACGAGGAGCGCGTTGATGCCGTCCTGGGTGAGGCGGGCCCGGCCGGGGGCCTTGCCCACGTCGATGCGCTCGGCCTCGGGCGGGGCCAGGTCCAGCAGGGCGGCGGCCGACAGCCGGTCGTGGACCACCACCTCGGCCCGGGCCAGCACCTCGGCCCCCCGCAGGGTGAGCAGTCCCGGGTCGCCGGGCCCGGCGCCGACCAGGTGGACCGTCATGGCCCCGACAGTAGGCCGGGGTCGCCGCCCGCCGGCACGCCCGTCCCCGCCGGTGTCGGTCCGGGGCCCGGGCCCCGACGCCCGCAGGGGTCGGGCCAGGGCCGGGACGGGCCCGGGCGGCGCGGCCCGGCCGGGTCAGCGGGCGGCGGCCGCCAGGCGGAGGGTGCGGGCCAGCGAGGCGCCGAGACCGTCGGGGTCGATGCCGGTGGCGCCGGCCCGGTGGACCCGGCCCGACGGGTCGGCCAGGAGGGCCCGGACCCGCAGGGTGCCCTCGGCGTCGAGGACCTCGGCGTGGGCCCCGGCCGGCAGGTCGCAGTCGCCGCCCAGCTCGGCCAGGAAGGCTCGCTCGGCGTCGAGGCGGCGCCGGCTGGCCGGGTCCTGGATCGGGGCCAGCAGGTCGGCCACCGCGGTGTCCCCGGCCCGGGCCTCGACGGCCAGGGCCCCCTGGCCCACCTGGGGCAGCAGCACGTCGGTGGCCAGGACCTCGTCGATCTCCTCGTCGAGGTCCAGCCGCTCCAGGGCCACAGCCGCCACCACCACGGCGTCGACCACCGTGCCGTCGACCTCGGTGCCCACCCGGGCCAGGCGGGTGGCCATGTTGCCCCGCAACCCCACGAAGCGCAGGTCGGGGCGCAGCTCGGCCAGCTGCACCTGGCGCCGCTGGGAGCCGGTGGCCACCACGGCCCCAGGGGCCAGGTCGTCGAGGGTCCCGCCCACCAGGGCGTCGCGGGCGTCGCCCCGGGCCGGCACCGCGGCCAGGGCCAGGCCCTCGGCGGTGACGGCGGGCAGGTCCTTGGCCGAGTGGACGGCGATGTCGGCCACGCCCTCGAGGACGAGGCGCTGCACCTCGGTGGCGAACACGCCCTTTCCGCCGATCTCCGAGAGGGGCAGGTCGAGCCGCCGGTCGCCCAGGGTGTCGGTGCCGACCACCTGAACCACCAGGCCGGCGTGGGCCCGGGCCAGCAGGCCGGCCACGTGGTGGGCCTGCCACAGGGCCAGGGGGCTGGCTCGGGTGGCCAGCCGCAGTCGGCTCGGCGCCCCGGTCAGCACGCCCGCCGGCCCCACCCGCCGCCCCGGGGGGCCGGCTGCGCCGAGATCACTCGGGGTCGACGTCGTCGAGGTCGTAGAGGTGGCGCAGGGACTCGGCCAGGCGGTCGCCGACGGGCGTGCCGGCCAGGGCCTTGAGCTTCACCGTCGGCTGGTGCAGCACCTTGGCCAGGAGGGCGTGGGACAGGGCCTCCACCGCGGCCCGCTGGCGGTCGTCCAGGTCGCCCAGGCGGCCGGTGAAGCGGGCCACCTCGGCTCGGCGCAGGTCCTCGGCCCGGGCCCGGAGGGCGGCCACCAGGGGGGCGGCGGAGCGGGCCGACACCTCGGCGTGGTAGCGGGCCACCTCGGCGTCGACCAGCGTGTCGACGGCGGCGATCTCCCGGCGGCGGGCGTCGATGCCGGCCTGGGCGAAGCGGCGCAGGTCGTCGATGTCGAGCAGGGTGACGCCGGGCAGCGCCCCCACCGAGGGGTCGACGTCGCGGGGCACGGCCACGTCCACCACCAGCAGCGGGTCGTCACCCCGCCGGGGCAGCACCGCCTCCATCTCGGCCTGGTCGAGGATGACCGAGGTGGCGCCGGTGGAGGTCAGCAGCACGTCGCAGTGGGCCAGGGCGGCCGGCACGTCGGCCAGGGGCACGACCTCGCCCCCCACCTCGGCGGCCAGGGCCTCGGCCCGCTCGGGGGTGCGGTTGGCCACCAGGAGCCGGGCCGCGCCGGCCCGGCGGAGGGCGGTGGCCATCGACCGGCCCATGGCCCCGGCCCCGACCACGAGGACGGTGCGGCCCTCGACGGTGCCCAGTCGCTCGGCCGCCATCTCCACCGCGGCGTGGGACACCGAGGCGGTGCCCCGGGCGATGCCGGTCTCGGTGCGGGCCCGCTTGCCGGTGGCCACCGCGTGGCGGAAGAGCAGGCCGAGGACCGGGCCGGTGGTGCCCTCGTCGACCGCGGTGCGCCAGGCGGCGCGGACCTGGCCCAGCACCTCGGTGTCGCCCAGCACGTCGGAGTCGACCCCGGCCGCCACCCGGAACAGGTGCCGCACCGCGTCGGTGTCGTAGTGGACGTAGAGGTGGTCGGCGAAGTCCTCGGGGGCAACGTGGGCGAGGTCGGCCAGGACGTCGCGGACCTCCTGGTAGGCGGCGTGGAAGCGCTCGGCCACCACGTAGGCCTCGGTGCGGTTGCACGTCGAGACCAGGACCGCCTCGGTGACGTGGTCACACGTGGCCAGGGCGGCCAGCACCTTGGGGACCCGCGCCCCGTCGAAGGCCAGCCGCTCGAAGAGGTCGAGGGGCATCGTCCGGTGGTTCAAGCCGATGACGACGAGAGACACGCTCTCAGCACCTCCTTGGCGGCGTCGATCCTTCCGGCGCGGATCTCCTCCAGCATCCCCGACCCGAGGGCACCTTTCCAGTCGAGGCCCTCGGTGGAGCGCCCCTGGGCCCGGATGCGGTCGCGCTCGGCGGCCAGGACGTCGAGCAGCACGGCGTACTCCGGCCCCACCTCCTCCTCCAGGCGGCCCCGCAACCAGGAGGCCAGGGCCGGGCTGCGCCCCTCGGTGGCCACCGTGAGCAGCAGGCTCCCCCGGCGCAGGCGAGCGGGCAGGGTGGCCGAGCACCGCTCCGGGTCGTCGGCGGCGTTGACCCACACGCCGGCGGCCTCGCCGTCGTCGAACACGGCCTGGTTCACGGCCGGGTCGTCGGTGGCGGCCACCACGAACCGGTGGCCGGCGGCCTCGCCGGCCCGGTAGGCCCGCTCCTCGCACGTGAGCCGGGGGTCGTCCCGCAGGGCGGCCTCGATGCGGGGGGCCACGACGGTGACCCGGGCCCCGCAGTGGAGCAGCTCGGCCACCTTGTGGGTCGCCACCCGGCCCCCCCCGACCACCAGCACCGAGCGGCCGGCCAGGCGGAGGTTCACCGGGTAGAGGGGGCCGGTGCCGCTGGGTGGGAGATCGGTCACGACGGCGTCCCGGGGCCCGCTCAGCCGGCGGCGGGGGCGGCGCGGCCCCCGGTGCCGGGTCGGGCGTCGTCGGCCTCGGGGCCACCGTCGCGACGCTGCTGGTAGAAGCTCAGGATCTGGAGCTCGACGGCCAGGTCGACCTTCCGCAGCGACACGTCGTCGGGCACGGAGATGACGGCGGGGGCGAAGTTCAGGATGGAGCTGACCCCGGCGGCGGCCAGGGCGTCGGCCACGTCCTGGGCCGCGCCGGCCGGGGTGGCGATGACGCCGATGACGTGGCCCAGGTCGCCGACGATGGCGGGGAGGGCGGACATGGGCCGCACCTCGACGCCGTGGACCACCTCGCCCACCTTGCCGGGGTCGGCGTCGACCAGGGCGGCGATGGGGAAGCCCCGCTCCCGGAACCCGCCGTAGTTGGCCAGGGCCTGGCCCAGGTTCCCCACGCCCACGATGACGACGGGCCAGTCGTGGGTCAGGCCCAGCTCCCGGCTCATCTGGAACATGAGGTACTCGACGTCGTAGCCCACGCCCCGGGTGCCGTAGGACCCGAGGTAGGAGAGGTCCTTGCGGACCTTGGCCGCGTTGACGCCGGCCAGCTCGGCCAGGCGCTCGGAGGAGATGGTGGCCGCCTTGGCCGCCGACTCGTCGACCAGGGCTCGCAGGTAGACGGGGAGGCGGGCCACGGTGGCCTCGGGGATCCGTCGGCTGCGATCCGGCATCGACCCGACTGTACCGCCCTACGTGCACACGTTCACAAGCGGGGGGCCGGGGCCCGGATCAGGTGGGCACGGCGTCGCGGAGCTCGCGGCGGAGGACCTTGCCGGTCAGGCCGTGGGGCAGCTCGTCGACGAAGAGCACCTTCTCGGGGCACTTGTACCGGGGCAGATGGGAGGCGCAGAAGGTGTTCACGTCGTCCTCCTCGACGGACCGGCCCGGGGCCACCACCACGAAGGCCTTCACCGCCTCGCCCGAGTAGGGGTGGGGCACGCCCACCACCGCGCAGCCCTCGATGGACGGGTGCTCCAGCAGCACGTCCTCGACCTCGGCCGGGAACACGTTGAACCCCGACACGATGATGAGGTCCTTGGCCCGGTCGACCAGGAACAGGTGGCCGTCGTCGTCGACCACGCCCACGTCGCCGGTCCGCAACCAGCCGTCGCCGGTCAGGGCCGGGCACTGGCCCTCCGGGTCGCCCCAGTAGCCCAGGAACACGTTGGCGCCCCGGACCCAGATCTCGCCCTCGTCACCCACCAGGACGTCCTCGTCGTCGGCGTCGACCAGGCGGACCTCCACCCCGTCGAGCGGGGAGCCGATGGAGCCCCGCTTGCAGTCGAGCCCCAGGGCCGAGGTGACCACCGGCGACGCCTCGGTCAGGCCGTAGCCCTCGACCACCTCGACCGCGAAGCGCTCCCGCATGCGCTCGGCCACCTCCACCGGCAGGGCCGCCGCCCCCGAGGTGGCCACCCGCACCTCGGCGAAGGCGTCGGCCGGGAGGCCGGGCAGGTTGGCCCAGGCCGCCCACATGGCGGGGGCCCCGGCCACCAGGGTCACCCGGTGGCGGGCGATGGCCTCGGCCGCCGACTGGGGGTCGAAGCGCTCCATCAGCAGCACCGCGGTGCCGGCCCGCAGGGCCACGCCGAGGATGGCGTTGAGGCCCATGATGTGGAACAGGGGCAGCACGCACAGGCTCACGTCCCCCTCCACCCGTTCGGCCTGGGGCACGGAGAGGACCTGGTCGATGTTGGCCCGCAGGTTGCCGTGGCCCAGCATGGCGGGGCGGGGCGCGCCGGCGGTGCCGCTGGTGAACATGAGGACGGCCACGTCGTCGTCGTCGCGCTCGACCAACGGGGCCGGCTCGGCCGCCAGCAGGTCGTCCAGGGCCACCAGGTCGTCGTCCCCGCTGGTCGCCTCCGGCGCGGTGGAGATCACGTGGCGCAGCTCGGGCAGGGCGGCCCGGTCCACCGAGGCCAGGGCGCTGCCGGCCGAGGGGCCCACGATGGCGGCCCGGGCCCCCACCACGGCCAGCTGGCCCTGCAGGGCCCGGGGCGGGTTCAACGGGTTCAGCGGCACCACCACGGCCCCGGCCCGGAGGGCGGCCAGGTAGGCCACCACGAAGTACCAGTTGTTGGCGCACACCAGGGCCACCCGGTCGCCGGGCTCGATCCCCAGGCCCTGGAGGCCACCGGCCAGCCGGGCGGCCTGGTCCCGCAGCACCCCGTAGGACGTGGTGCGGCCCCGGCTGATCAGCGCCGGGGCGTCGTCCGGGTGGGGATCGAGGATGGTGGCCAGGTTCACGGGCGCCAGTTGACCACAGGATGCGCCACCCGGTCACGAGCGGCGGTCGCCCCCCGGCCCGAGCGGTCACGGGGCCGGGGGCCCGGGCCGCGGGCCAGGAGCCGGCTCAGCGGGCCATGAAGAAGAGCTGGATGACGGCCGCCCCCATGATGAGGGCCAGCAGCAGGGCCAGGACGATGGTGGTGCCGGGGCGCATCAGCCCCTCCTCCGGAGCTCGACGGGCTGGGCCGCACCGGGCGACGGCTCGGCCCCGGCGCCATCCTCATCCACGGGCAACAGGGTGACGCCATCGCCGGCGGCCAGGCCCAGCTCGGCCGCGGCCGAGCGCCGGTCGAGCACCAGGGCCAGCAGCCCGTAGGAGTCGACGGCCAGGCCCAGCACCCCGGGGGCCAGGTCGCCGTAGGCCCGGGCCCGGCGGGCGGTGCGGGTGGTGCCCTCGACCCGCACGGCCACCACCTCGGCCGCCTCGGGCCCCAGCTCGTCGAGCTCGTCGGGGCCCACGTTGAGCTGGGCGTTGCCGTAGCGGTCGACCCACAGCACCTCGGCCCCCAGGCCCCCGTCCTCGGGCTGGGGCAGGGGCACCAGGCCGGGGCGGAGGGTGGCGGCGTCGACCTCGGGCCCCAGCTCGTCGAGCGGCACCCCCAGGCACAGGTGGGCGGCGGCAGGGGCGAACACGTCGCGCCCGTCGAAGGTGGGGCCCGGGGCCTCCAGGCGGTGGGTCGGCGAGGTGAGCTCCACCACCCTGGTGGCGCCCCCGACCATGGCCACCGCCGGGGCCAGGAGGCCGTTGTCCGGCCCGACCAGCACCGAGGCGCCGTCACCGACCTCGACGGCGATGCCCCGGCGGGCGGTGCCCACGCCGGGGTCGACCACGGCCAGCACCACCCCGGGAGCCAGGTACTGCACGGTCCGGGCCAGCTGGAGGCCGCCGGCCCGCACGTCGTGGGCCGGGACGCCGTGGCCCACGTCGACCACCGCCACGTGGGGGGCCAGCGTGCGGATGACCGAGTGGACGACCCCGACGAACTCGTCGGCGTGGCCGTAGTCGGACAGGAACGAGATGGTGGAGAAGCGAGGAGCGCTCATGCCGAGCCCAGCGCCCGGGACCGCTCGGTGGCGGCCATCACCGCGTCGATCACCGCACTGCGCACCCCCCCGGCCTCCAGGGCCCGCAGCCCGGCCGCGGTGGTGCCCCCCGGGGAGGTGACCTGGGCCCGGAGCACCTCGGGGGTCTCCCCCGTCTCGTCCAGCAGGCGGGCCGCCCCCAGCAGGGTCTGCACGGCCAGGGTCCGGCTGGTGGGCCGGGGCAGGCCGGCCAGCACCCCGGCGTCGATCAGGGCCTCGGCCACCAGGAAGACGTACGCCGGGCCCGAGCCCGACAGGCCGGTGACGGCGTCGAGGTGAGCCTCCGGCACCCGGACCACCTGGCCCACCGCCCCCAGGACCTCCTCGGCCCAGGCCAGGTCGGCGTCGGAGGCGGCGGCGCCGGGGGCGATGGCCGAGGCCCCGGCGCCCACCAGGGCCGGGGTGTTGGGCATGGCCCGCACCACCGCGGTGCCCGGGGGCAGGGCGGCCTCCAGGGCTGCGGTGGTCACGCCGGCGGCGATGGACAGCACCCGGCGGGCCCCGGCCCGGCCTGCGGCCTCGGCCGCGGCCGGGGCGTCGGCCGGCTTGACCGCCACCACCGCGGCGTCGGTTGGGACCACGTCGTCGCCCACGGCCAGGCCGGGGTGGGCGGCGGCCAGCTCGGCCCGCCGGCCGGCGTCGACCTCGGCCACGGCGATCTCCGCCGCCGAGGCCCAGCCCGAGCCGACGAGCCCGCCGACCAGGGCCTCGCCCATGCGCCCGCCCCCGATGACCAGCAGTCGTGCCATGGGCCCGAACCTACCGGGGAGGAGCGGGGCGGCCCCGCTCCTCCCCCGGTGGTCAGACGTTCTCGGCCTGGCGGTTGGCCACCGCCTCCAGGAGGTCGGCCAGCGTGTCCTCGTAGGCGAGGTCGCCGAAGTCGAAGAGGCTCATGGCCGTCACCACGTTCTCGGTGCGGATGAAGTAGAGCGCCACCTGGCCGTCGGCCTCGGTGCCGTCGGGGGAGGTGAAGGAGATGGCGCCGGCGATGCCGACCGACTCGTCGCCCAGGCCGCCCTGGTCATCGACCGGGTCGAGCCCGCTGCCGGTGATCTCGCCGCCGTCCTCCTCGAACGAGGTGATGAGGGCGTCCTCGGCGCAGCCGGCGAACTGGTTGGTGCCGATCTCGGCCACGATGGCCTCGCCGGAGGCCTCCTCGTCGACGACGATGGTCGAGGTCTGCACGACCTGGCCCTGGCTGCCGTCATCGGTGGACACGGAGAAGGTCGGGCTCTCGACCGACGCCAGCTCGACGTCCTCGATGGAGACGTCCTCGAAGCAGGCGTCGAGCTCGTCCTCCTCGTCGTCGTCGTCCTCGGCCGGCTCCTCCTCCCAGCCGTCGGCGAAGTCCTCGATGGTCAGGTTGATCGACTCGGCCAGGGCCTCGGCCTCCTCGTCGTCGGGCCCCTCCGCCGCGGTGGTCTCGGTGGTGCTGCCGCCGTCCTCGGTGGTGGCCGTCGTCGAGCTGTCGCCACCGGCCGTGGTGGCCGTGGTGGCCGTGGTGTCGGGCGTGTCGTCCGACGCGTCGTCGTCGCCCCCGCAGGCGGCGACGAGAAGGGTCAGCGCGAAGGCGGCGGCGACGGCGCGCCGGGCCGATCGGTGAAGGGTCATCCAAGCTCCTCGGGAGGGTCTGCCGGGTCCCACCTCGGGGCCCGGGCGGCGTCATCCTTCCACGCCGGCCCCGCCAGGGCAGCGGGCAGGGGTCCCCCGGGAGGGAGGTCGCCACGCGCACTTCCCCGAACGCTCTGGCGGCCTCCCCGTCCGGGGCCGCCTCCGGGCTACCCGGCCCGGACGGCCTTCAAGCATGAAAGGGGCTGAAAGTTTACGAGAGGAGGGAGGCGAAGCCCAGCCGGAGGGCGGGGCGGAAGCACAGCTCCACCGCCTCGTGGTGGAGGCCGAGCAGCCGGTCGATCTCGTCCAGGTCCAACGTGGACACCGGCACCTCTCCCACCAGGTAGGCGGCGTCCTCCTCCCCGATGGCGAAGGCCAGGCCCCGCAGGCGCAGGTTGCGGCGCAGCAGGTGCTCGTAGAACCGGCCCGGCTCGTCGACCGGGGCGGGCAGCACGTAGGTCTCGTGGTGGAGGGACCGCTGCCGCAGGTGGAGCCACACCGTGGTGTGGTCCCGCTGCTCCCCGGCCAGGCGGACGAACCACCGGCGGGGGCCGGTGTCGTCGCGGGTCACGTCCTCGATCAAGGGGTTCCCGGCCTGGAGCTCCTCCAGCCAGCCCTGGATCCGCTCGGCCAGCGCGTCGAGCTCGGTGGGCGTGGCCGGAGGCGTCTCCATGGCCGCAGCGTAGGGGCGGCCCGGGCCGGCGGGGACGCCCGGGCGGCGCCGGCCGGGCCGCTCAGGCCGCGCAGTCGAGGGGCCCCCGGGCCGCCACCTCGGCGTACACCGCGGCCAGGCGCCGGGCCGCCGCCGCCCAGCCGTAGGCCGCGGCCCGCCGGGCCCCGGCCCGGCCCATGGCCTCGGCCGCCGACCGGTCGCCGAGCACCGCGTCGAGGGCCGCGGCCCACGCCCCGGGATCCCGTGACGGCACCAGCAGGCCGGTGCGGCCGTGGTCGACCAGGGTGGCCAGGCCGCCCACCTCGGCGGCCACCACCGGGCGCCCGCAGGCCGCCGCCTCCAGGGCCACCAGCCCGAACGACTCGGACCGGCTGGGGGCCACCACCACGTCGGCCGCCCGGTACAGGGTCGAGAGCTCGTGGTGGGGGCGGGGCGGCACCACCCGCACGCGGTCGGCCACCCCCAGGGCGGCGGCCCGGGCGCCGATGTCGTCCAGGGTGGCGGCGCCCTCGGCCCCGCTGGGGCCCCCGCAGACCACCAGCACGGCGTCGCCGGAGGCCACCCGGGCCAGGGCCGCCACCGCCACGTCGATGCCCTTGAGGCGCTGGACCCGGCCCACGAACAGCACCACCGGCCGGTCCCCCAGGTCCAGGTCGGCCAGGGCGGCCCGGGCCCCGGCCCGGGGACCGGGTGAGAACAGGGCGTGCTCCACGCCGGGGGACACCAGGGCGATGCGGGAGCGGGGCACGGCGTACAGGCCGGCCAGCTGGTCAGCCTCGGCCCGGCAGCTGGCCAGCACGGTGTCGGAGCAGGCCATCACCGCCGCCTCGGCCCGGGCCCGGGACTCGGGCTCCGGGTCGCCGGCCGCCGCCTTCACCCGGGCCAGGGTGTGGAACGTGGACACCAGGGGGACGTCGAGGGCGTGCTTCAGGCGGTGCCCAGCCACCCCCGAGAGCCAGTAGTTGGAGTGGAGGACGTCGGTCCCGCCCCGGGCCTCGACGTCGGCCCGGACGGCGTCGGCCCACGTGTCGACCACCGAGGGCAGCTCCTCCTTGGCCAGGGCGGGGGGGCCGGCGGCCACGTGGACCACGGCCACGCCCGGCTCGACCTCGACCCGATCCGGCAGCCCGTCGGCGTCGGTGCGCACGTAGACGGTGCAGTCGTGGCCGGCGTGGGCCAGGCCGGCGGCCATCTCCCGCACGTAGACGTTCATGCCCCCGCTGTCGCCCAGGCCCGGCTGGACCAGGGGCGAGGTGTGCAGGCTGAGGAGCGTCACCCGGGCCACGAGGGCGTCAACCCGGCGTGGCCCCGACCGATTCCGCCGACGTCCCGTCGACCCCATCGGTCCCGGCCCCGGCCGCCGTCCCGCCCGGGTGGGCCGCGGCCCGGAACGACTCGTAGATCTGGATCAGGGTGCGCTTCTGGTCCTCGTCGATCCAGGGGTCGCGGCGGATCTCCCCCACCAGGTCGGCCTCGTCGGGCCGCTCCTCGAGGATGCCGGCCCGCACGTACAGGGTCTCGGAGCTGATCTCCAGGGCCCGGGCGATCTGCTGGAGGATCTCGGCCGAGGGCTTGCGCAGTCCCCGCTCGATCTGGCTCAGGTACGGGTTCGACACCCCCGCCATCTCCGAGAGCTTCCGCAGGGACAGGTGGCCGATGCGTCGCTGCTCGCGGATGAACTCCCCGAGGTCACGCCACCTCTGCTCGAGCTCGGACGCCGGCCCCGACATGTCCCCAGGGTAGGGGCTCGCCCGCCGCGAACCCGAACCGTGGTGAGCGCGCGTGTGACGATCGCGAGCGAACCGGTCAGGCCTGGCTGTCGATCAGCAGCCCCACGGCCCAGCACCAGAGCGGGGCCAGCACCAGCAGCGAGTCCAGGCGGCGGAGCGCCGGGGCCCGGGCATCGGATGCCGGCAGCAGGCCCGAGGCCACCAGCTGGCCGACCGGGCAGGCCACTGCGGCCAGAGCCGCGAAGGTGAACACCGGCTGGCCGTCGAAGGGCGGGACGTGGAGCACGGCCACCACCACGGCCGCCACCACCACGGTCACGATGCCCACCAGCGGGCCCTCGATGCTGTTGGACGCCCCCGAGCCGATGAGGAAGTCACCGGCCTCGTAGCAGGACACGAACACCAGCAGGGTGATGGCGGCGCCGATCTCCAGGTCGCGGGTCAGGACCAGGCACGCCGCGGCCAGGCCCACGGGCAGGGCGCAGAGCACCGTCGCCGCCGCGGTCGGCACCGCGCCGGACCGGCCCCCGGGGCCCAGGGCGGCCACCGCCCCGGCCGCCAGGACCAGCCCCAGGACGGCGAGGCCCAGCAGCGCCGAGCCTCCGGCGCCGGCCGCCGCCACCGCACCACCGCCCAGGGCGGCCACCCACGGGTGGGGCCCACCCCCGACCTCGCGGCGGCGCCGGGCCACCTCCAGGGCGGCCCAGCCGGCGGCCACGCCGTAGAGCAGCGACAGCGGGGCCCAGCCCTCGATGGTGGCGGCCAGGGCGACCACGAACCAGGCCATGCCCAGGGTGACCTTCCACCCCTCCGTGTCGTAGACCACCGCGTAGCGCCGCCCGAAGCCCGTGGTGCGGGTCCGAGCCCCGCTGACCTGCCGCTCCTTGCCCCACACCCGGACCTGGCCAGTCACCGGCACGGCCACCGACCGCATGCGGGTCAGCCGGCCGGCCTGGGCCGATCCCCCGGCGGGGTCGGCCCCGGCCATGGGCGTCCCGGCCACGGCCGCCGTCCGGGTCAGAGCGCCGGATGGCGGCCCGGCCACCGGGCCGGGGGCCGGGACGACGGGGCCCGGGGCGGCGGGGGCAGGAGCGGGTGGGGGGGCGCTGTCGACCGGGGCCCGGCGGCGACCCCGGGGGGCGGGGGCTGGGCGGCCACGGGTCGGGGCGGGCCCGGTCGGGGCCGGAGCGGTGGCGGCCGGGGCCGGGGCGGGCGGCGGCGAGGCGGCGGCGGGCCCGTCAGCCGCCGGCCGGGCCGCAGTGGCCACGTCCCAGGGGGCGACGGGCCGGTCGGCCCCGGCGGTGGGCCGGGGCGGGCGACGACGAGGCGGCGCCGGGGCCGGGCGGTCCCGGCGGGCGGCCGGGCCGCCCGGAGCCGAGCGGTCGCGGGGCGGGGGGGCACCGGGGGCCGGACGGTCGCGGCGTGGCGCCGGGGCCGGGCGGGCCCGGGCCGCCGGCCGGGGATCGTCGGGCCGGCTCCGGCGCCGGGGCGCCGGGGCGGGGTCGTCGGGGGCGCCGGGTCCCCGCACGGGCCGGGGGCGGACCCGGGGCGGGGGCTCGGGCCCCTCGCTGCCCCCGGACACCGGCGGCAGCACCGCCACCTCGTCCGCCGGGCCCACCGGATCGGCCCCGGCCGCCGGCTCGCCGTTGCACCAGACGCGGCTGGCCGCCAGCACATCGGCGAACCCGGAGCCGTAGCGGGCCCGCGCCGCGACCAGCACCTCGTCGATGGTCTCGCCCGGCACCTCGTCGGTCGCGGTGCCGGCGGCCTCGCGGGCGGCGGCGAAGAGCCTCAGCACAGCCATGTCGGGCGGCGAGCCTACCTGTGACCCGAGGACCGGCCCCCTTCCGCCGATCGGGCCGGACGGGCCGGCCGCCTAGGTTGGCGCCCCGTGCCCCCCGTCCACGTCCTGCTGGTCCGGCACGGGGAGTCGACCTGGAACGCCGAGGCCCGCTGGCAGGGGCAGGCCGACCCACCGCTCTCGGACCGGGGCCGGGACCAGGCCCGGGCCGCGGCCCGGGCCCTGCCCCCCGTGGACCGGGTGGTGGCCTCCGACCTGGCCCGGGCCCGGCTCACGGCCGAGCTGCTGGCGGCGGCCACCGGGCGGGCCGTGGAGGTCGAGCCCCGGCTGCGGGAGCGGGACGCCGGGGCGTTCTCGGGCCTGACCAGGGCCGAGATCCACCTCCGGTTCCCCGGCGCCCTCCCCGACGACCCGGCCCGGGCGCCGGGCACCGAGGCCGACGGGCTGGTGGCCCCGCCGGGCTGGGAGCCGGCCGACACCCTGGCCGCCCGGGCCTGGGCCGCCCTCGACGAGCTGGCCCGGACACCGGGCCCGGGGGCGACGGTGGTGGCCGTGAGCCACAGCGGCCTGATCTACGCCGTCGAGGACCGCTTC
This sequence comes from Acidimicrobiales bacterium, assembly GCA_035630295.1. Lineage (NCBI taxonomy): Bacteria > Bacillati > Actinomycetota > Acidimicrobiia > Acidimicrobiales > Acidimicrobiales bacterium. The sequence continues at coordinate 27,378 of DASQKY010000025.1, forward strand.
ACCGACGTCCGGCAGCGGATCGCCAACCTGGAGGGGCGCTGGCTGCACCACGACGGCCGGGCCTGGTCCCTCGGTGACCGCCAGCTGCTGCTCGACCCGGCCCACGACGAGGTCACCCGGCCGGGCCAGATCTGACCCCGAGGGGACCCCGCCGTCAGGCCGGTTGGTGGGCGCCGCAGGTGGTGCGGGTGGGTTCGGCGGCCAGCAGGTCGTCGGCGATGGGGCCGTCGCAGGCCGCGCAGGTGCCGTAGCGACCCTCGTCCAGCCGACCCAGCGCCGCCTCCACCGCGGCCAACTCGGCGGCCACCCGGTCCAGGTCGAGGCCGTCGCCCCCGGGCATCGTGCCCTCGGCGCTCGGGAGCCCGCCGGGATCGGGCCGGGAGCCGTCGGGGGCCGGAGGCCCGCCGGACCGGTCCGGTGCCGGGGCGGGCGGGGTGCCGTCGTCCGGGTCCACGGCGCCACCCTAGGGGCCCCGATCGACCCGTCCCGGCCCCACGGGGCCGTGCCCCTCCGTCCCCGAGCCGACCAGGGCCGGTCGGGGCCGGGCGCCGCCGGACGGGGCGATCACGCCTCGTCGGGCACCGCCGCCCGCGCCCGCCGGGGGCGGCGGCGGGGACGAGCCGGGCGCCGGTCGATGCCGGGGGGGCGCAGGCGGCGCCGCGCCGCCACGGCCAGGGCCAGGACGACCAGGGCCGCCACCAGGCCCACGGCGAACCAGACCACCCGCCGGGCCGCGTCGCCGGAGGTGTCGGCGCCGGGCCGATCCGTCGGCGGCCGGGAGCGCAGCACGCCGCCACCGTCGGTGTCTCCCCCGTCCCCGGGCCCGGTGGCCGGCGCCGTCGCCGGACCCGCCTCGGTCGTGGTGCCGGTGGTGGTGGTCGTGGTGGGCTGGCCGCCCAGGGCGTCGGGGACGGGGGGCAGCACGTCGTCGGTGACCTCGCCGGCGGCGGCCAGCAGGAAGCCCCGGTCGAGCAGGGCCCGGGCGTCGGCGTAGTGGTTCTGCGAACCGAGGACGACGGCCAGGAGCCGGCGGTCGCCCTGTTCGGCGGCGGCCACGAAGGTCAGGCCGGCCCGCGACGTCGACCCCGTCTTCAGGCCGAAGGCCCCCTCGTAGCGCCCCAGGAACTGGTTGAGGTTGGTGACCGCGTGGGGGCGGCCGTCACCGCCCACCCACTCGTGGCCCTCGTCGGCGGCGATGGCGGCCAGCTCGGGGTCGGCCAGGAAGGCCCGGCCGGCGATGGCCAGGTCGCGGGCGCTGATCAGGTTGCCGCCGCTGATGGAGGCCGGCCCGTCGAGGCCGGCCGGGTCCCGCAGCACCGGCTGGTCGGCCAGGCCGAGCTGGGCGGCCAGCTCGGCCGCCGCCACCTCGAACCCGGCCATCGTGCCCCCGCCGGCCACCTGACCCAGCGTCCACGCCGCGTCGTTGCACGAGCAGTGGAGGGCGGCGTAGAGCAGGTCCTCCACCTCCCAGACCGAACCGGGCTCGAGCTGGAGCCGCCGGGGGGTGGCGAACACGGCCTCGGGGGGCACGGTGACGTCGGTGTCGAGGCCCAGGCGCTGCACGGCCAGCAGGGCGGTGAGGATCTTGGTGGTGCTGGCCGGCGGCACCGCCTCCCGGGCACCGGAGGCCAGGACCACCCGCCCGCTGTCGACGTCGACCACGATCGAGGCCCGGGGCGGGGCGATGGGCGCAGTGGTGACGGTGGGGTCGCCCGGGTCGGGGGCCTGGGCCCCGACCGGGCCCGGTCCCACCGCCCCCCCGAGGGCCAGGCCGGCGGCGACGGCCACCGCGGCCAGGGAGACGAGCCGCGGGCGCCGGTGCATCGGGACATGGTGGCCGCCCCGCCCCGCCGCCACGAAGCCGCCCGCGGCTGACGGGACGGGCCCCGGGTGCCGGGCCGGCGGGCCAGACCGTCGGGAGGAGGTGTCACCGCCCGTCGGGGGTGCGGGCCCGGCCGGGTCAGGAGGAGGTGGGGCCCTTGACCCGGCCGCCGGCGTCGACCTTGCGCATCACCGCCGCCGTCAGCCCCGGGGCGACCGAGGCCAGGGTCGAGGCCACCCGCATCTCGGGCGGTGCCACGAACACCTCGGCCACGTCGCGCTCGATGGCCCGGGCCACGCCCCGGGCCACGTCGTCGGGGGTCGAGGTGCGGACCCCGGGGGGCAGGTCGATGTCGCCGTCGTGGAACATGCCGGCGCCCCGGATGAACCCGGGCTCCACGATGCTCAACCCGACCGGGGAGCCGTGCAGGTCCTGGCGCAGCGACAGGGCGAAGCCCCGCAGGCCGAACTTGGTGGCGTTGTACATGTTGGTGCCCGGCGACGGGGCCAACCCGGACAGCGACCCGATCATGACCACGTGCCCGGCCGCCCCCGAGGCCCGGTGGCCCTGCACGAAGGCGGTGGCCAGGAGGATGGGGGCCCGCAGGTTGACGTCGATGGAGGCGTCGACGTCGGCCGGCTCCACCTCCTCCACCCCCTTGTCGGCGCCGATGCCGGCGTTGGCCACCAGCACGTCGGCCTCGGCGGCCAGGCCGGCCAGGCGCTCGACGTCGGCCCGGTCGGTCAGGTCCGCGGTGACGGTCTCGGCGCCCAGCTCCTCGGCCAGGGCCTCGATCACCGCGGTGCGCCGGGCGGTCAGGACCAGCTCGGCCCCCCGGCCGGCCAGGTCCCGGGCGATGGCGTGACCCAGGCCCCCGCTCGCCCCCGTCACCAACACGCGCGCGCCGCGGATCTCCATCTGGCCCTCCCAGGGTGGTCGCACCGCCCGGTTGCGAGGCGACCGCCCGCGACCCTACGGCCAGCTCCGGGCCCCCCACCAACGCCGGCCCGCGGGTCTCGGCCCCGGTCGCCGGGGCCGCGCGGCGCCAGGCCCGGACCAGCCCGGGGCAAGAGCTTCGACGAGCAGATCGCCCTCAGGCCGATCCCGCGTCGGTCCGCTCGGCCACGTGGGCCACGGCATCGCCCACGATGTGGGCCACATGCCGGTCGGTGAGGGCGTAGGCCACCTCGCGGCCCCGCCGGCGGCCCTCGACCAGCCGCTCGTCGCGCAGCACCCGCAGGTGCTGGGACACCAGGGGCTGGGGCAGGTGCAGGGCGGCCACCAGCTCGTGGACGCACCGGTCGCCCCCCGCCAGCTCCATCACGATGGCCACCCGGTGGGGGTTGGCCAGGGCCCGGAGCAGGTGGGAGGCGGCCTCGACGGGCAGCGCCTCCTCGGGGGGCTCGGGGGAGGGCTCGGCCACGATCCCAGACCCTGGCACGGCCCGAGGTCGGCCGCACTCCGGCCCCGGCACCAGCACCAGCACCAGCACCAGCACCATTAGGGTCGGCCCCCATGTGCGCCACCTGCGTCACCCAGGGCGTGGCCTACGCCGGGGGCGCGGCGGTGGTGCTCCGGGGCCTGCAGTTCCGGGCCCGGCGCCGCACCGGGGCCCGCCGCGGCTCAGGCCAGGGCGGCGGCGATCCGGGCCGCGTTGGTGCGGACCATCCGGGCGTAGGTGTCCCCTCCCGAGCCGGGCTCCCCCAGTGACTCGCTGAACAGGCTCACCACGTCGACGTCGCCCACCTCGTCGGCCAGGGCCCGGGCCAGCGACGGGGGGGCGGAGGCGTCGGCGAAGATGGCCGGCACCCCCTCGGCCTCGATGGTGCGGGCCAGCGCGTCGAGCTCCCCGGCGCTGGGCTCGGCCCCGGTGCCGCCCCCGGGGATGACCACGCCCACCACCTCGAAGTCGTAGCGGTCGGCGAAGTACCCGAACACCTCGTGGTTGGTGACCAGGACACGCCGCTCGGCGGGGATGGGATCGAGCACCCGGCCCACCTCCTCGGCCAGGCCTCGCAGGGCCTCCACCTCCGCCGCCGCCCCGGCCCGCACCGGCCCGGTGGCCAGGGCCGGGACCTCGGCGGCCAGGAAGGCGGCGATGCCCTCGGCCGCCTCCGCCACCCGGTCGGGGTCGGTGAAGAAGTGCGGGTCGGCCCCCTCGTCGGCCTCGGCCTCGGCCTCGTGGTCGCCGTGCTCGTCGGCGAAGGCCAGGGTGTCCACGTCGTCGAGGGCGGCGTGGGTCGGGACGCCGTCGGCCTCGGCCGCCTCGATGGCGTCGAGGTAGCCGGCCTCGAACCCGCCCCCGTTGACGACCAGGGCGTCGGCCTCCCGCAGGTCGGCGGCCTGGCGGGCCGAGAGCTGCACGTCATGGGGGTCGGCGCCCCGGGGCATGAGCACCGCCACGTCGGCCCGCTCCCCGACCAGCCGCTGCACCACGTCCCCGAGGATGGTGGTGGTGACCACCACGGTGGGCCGGTCGGCTCCGGAGCCGGCCTGGTCACCGTCGGATCCGCAGGCCGCGGCGCCGGCGACGAGGAGGACGGCGGAGAGGGCGAGAGCGAGGGGACGGCGCAACGGGGCTCCAGGGTGAGGGGGTGGAGCCGAGACAATAACGAGACCCGTTCCCATTATCAACCGCAGCAGGCCTTCACTCGCCCGTGGGCCCGTCGAAGCGGGGGGCCCGCTTCTCGGTGTGGGAGGCCAGGCCCTCCCGGGCGTCGGGGCCGGCGAAGCCGAAGAACTCGTACGCCAGCGAGGCGTCGAAGATGCCGGACTGGGCCCGGTACCAGTTGTTGAGGGCCTGCTTGGTCCAGCGGATGGCCGACTGCGCTCCCCCGGCCAGCTGCACCGCCACCTCCAGGGCCCGCTCCTGGACCCGGTCGTCGTCGACGCACAGCGAGACCAGGCCGATGCGCTCGGCCTCCTCGCCGGTGAGGGTGTCGCAGGTCAGCAGGTAGTACTTGGCCTTGGCCATGCCGCACAGCAGCGGCCAGCAGATGGCGGCATGGTCGCCGGCGGCGACGCCCAGGCGGGTGTGGCCGTCGATGATGCGGGCCCCCCGGCCCACCACCGACACGTCGGCCAGGATCCCGGCCACCAGGCCGGCCCCCACCGCCGGCCCGTGGATGGCCGACACGATGGGCTTGGTGCAGTCGATCACGTTGAACACCAGGTCCCGGGCCTCGCGCAGCACCCGGGTCCGCACCGCGTAGTCGGCCATGAGGTCGTCGAGGAGCTCGAAGCTGCCGCCGGCCGAGAACGCCTTGCCCGCCCCCTGCAGCAGGGCCACCCGGGTGTCGGGGTCGCGGTCGACCACCCGCCACACCTCGGCCAGCTGCCGGTGCACGGCGTGGTCCACGGCGTTGAGGCCGGGACCGTCCAGGGTGATGCGCAGCACCCCGTCGGCCGGCCGGTCGAAGGCGAGGTCCGGCAGCCCGGCGTAGGGGTCGGTGGCGGTCACGGGGCGGCGGGGACGGGGGCGAAGAGGTCGACGTCGAGCCGGCGGTCGAAGGCCGGCGAGGCGGCCATGTCCGAGGCGACGAGGCCGATCAGGTCGAAGCGGGGTGCCATGCCCCGACCGTAGGGCGACCGGCCCCCGGGGCGCCGCCCCGCCCACGAGCACTCCGGGGCGGCGGGCCGGGGCCCCGGTTCGTAGTGTCGGGGCCATGCCCGAGACCGACCTGCCCGAAGGCGTGACCGTCGAGTCCGACCGCGACACCGTGTCGGCCACCGTCGTCGTGGACGCCCCGCCGGCCGACGTGTTCGACTACGTCCGCCGCCCGGCCAACCACCAGGCCATCAGCGGCGACGCCACCGTCCAGGACAGCACCTCCGGCCCCGAGGTGCTGGGAGAGGGCGACCGCTTCAACGTGCGCATGAAGCAGGTCGGCGTGCCCTACCGGATGACCTCCAAGGTGGTCGAGTACGCCCAGGGCACCAAGATCGCCTGGTGCCACGTGAGCGGGCACCGCTGGCGCTGGGAGATGGAGGCCACCCCCGACGGCGGCACCCGCCTGACCGAGACCTACGACCAGTCCCCGGCCAAGGCCCCCTTCGCCCTGCGCCTGCTGGGCTACCCGGGCCGCCACCGGGCCAACGTGGCCCGATCCGTGGCCAACGTCCGGGACCACTTCGCCTCCCGCTGACCACCCCATGGCACGGGCCCGCCTCGGTAGCCTGGCCCTGTGCGGCCCGCCGACACCCACCCCGACGCCTGGGCCGTCCAGCGCGCCCTCCACAAGGCCATGACCGGCGAGGAGCGCCTCGCCCTTGCCTTCGCCATGGCGGAGGAGGCTCGCAAGGTCAGCCGCGCCGGGCAGGCGTTCCGCGCCCAGCGCACGTGAGCCTGCTCGGCCTGCTGGGCACCATCGCCACGCGTCTGGACCGAGCCCACATCCCTCACATGCTCACCGGCTCCTACGCCAGCTCCTTCCACGGCGAGCCACGGACGACCATGGACGTTGACGTCGTCATCGACCCGGACGCCACCCGCCTCCAGGCGTTCCTCGACGACCTCGACCCGTCACGCTTCTATGTCGATGATGCTCAGCGCGCCCTGGCCCACCGAGACCAGTTCAACGTGATCGAGATGGGAACCCAGGGCAAGGTCGACCTGATCATCGTGAAGGACCGGCCCTATAGCCGTACCGAGCTGGCTCGTCGCCTCCCCATCGAGCTCGACGGGCACCACCTGCACGTCGCCACTGCGGAGGACACCATCCTGGCCAAGCTCGAGTGGGGCGCCGGCACGGGATCCGATCGCCAGCGACGTGACGTCGCCGGCATCCTGGCCATCTCCGGGGACGGGTTGGACTGGGAGTACCTGCATCGGTGGGCGGGAGAGCTGGGCGTGCGGGATGCGTTGGACGAGGTGGTCCGCGACGCGAGGTGAAGTCGGGCGGGGGTGCCTCAGGGTGCGGTAGACAGCGGGCGTGCACCTGGCCGAGATCTGGCAGTACCCGGTGAAGTCGATGATCGGGGTCACCGTCCCCGCCGCCGAGGTGGGCCCGGCCGGCATCGCCGGTGACCGGGCCTGGGCCACCCGCGACCACGTGCGGGGCGGCATCCGGGGGGCCAAGCAACTGGGCGGGCTCATGCAGCTCTCGGCCCGCTACGTCGACGGGCCCGGCGGCCCGGTGGCCATCGGGCTGCCCGACGGGACCACCGTCCGCACCGACGACACCGACGCCAGCGAACGGGTCTCGGCGGCCCTGGACCACGGGGTCACCCTGGAGCCCCTGCGCCCGCCGGAGGACGTGGAGCACTACCGGCGGGGCGCCCCCGACCACGACGACCTGATGGAGGAGCTGAACGCCATCTTCGGGCGGGAGCAGGGCGAGCCCCTCCCCGACCTGTCGGGCTTCCCCCCGGAGATCCTGGAGTTCGAGTCGCCGCCGGGCACCTACCACGACGCCTTCCCCCTGCTCCTGCTGTCCACCTCGGCCCTCCGGGCCCTGTCCGAGGCCCTGCCCGAGAGCGTGATCGACGTGCGCCGCTTCCGGCCCAGCCTGGTGATCGACACCGGTGACGAGGACGGCCACCCCGAACGGAGCTGGATCGGGCGCCGGCTGCGGGTCGGTGCGGTGGAGCTGGAGGTGGCCACCGGCTGCCCCCGGTGCGTGATGGTCACCCGGCCCATCGACGCCTCCGTCCCCCAGGACCGGCAGGTCCTGCGCCACGTCGTGAAGGACCTGGGCCAGGACCTCGGCGTCTACGCCACCGTGGCCACGCCCGGCACCGTGGCCACCGGCGACCCCGTCACCCTGGCCTGACGAACCGCCCCCCCGGCCGGGCCGACGGTCTCCGCAGGGTCAGGGCAGCACGGCGTCGGCCGGCTCGGGGCGGTCGAGGCCGCCGGGGTGGTGCGAGGTGTCGTTGAACCGGCGCACCAGCCACCGGTCGCCGAGGAGGAGGAGGTGGGAGATGGAGGCGTTGTCGGCGGTGGCGAACACGAAGCCCCGGCTGCTCTCCGACGCCAGGCGCAGGAGCTCACCGATGACGCCACCATGGGTGAAGATGGCGATGCGTCGGCCCGCGCTCCGGGCCACGACGCGGTCGATGCCGGCCCGCACCCGGGCCGAGAACGCCTCCTGGGGCTCGGCGCCGGGGATCACGTCCCACCGCTCCTCGGCGAAGGCCCGGAGGGCGGTGGGATGCCCCTCGGCCACGTGCTGGCGGAACGACCCGCCCTCCCACTCGCCCAGGTGCACCTCCCGCAGGTCGGCCTCGACCACCGGCTCCAGCCCCAGCCGGGCGGCCAGCGGGGCCGCCGTCTCGTGGGTGCGGCGCAGGGTGGTGACGTAGATGGCGTCGATGTGCTCGTCGGCCAGGCGGGCGGCCACCCGCTCGGCCTGCTCGCGGCCCTCGGGGGCCAGGGCCGGGTCGCCGTGGCCGTCGGCCAGGGGGAAGCTCCGCCCGGGCACCGCCGGCTCGGACGCCCCGTGGCGGACCAGGAAGACGTTGGTGGAGCCGGGAGGTCCGACGAAGGGGCGCTGCGGGTACTCGGTCTCGGCCATGGCCCCCGAAGGTAGCCAGCGCCCGGACCGGGTCGTGACGGCGGGGGGTCGACCCCGGGCGGTCAGGGCTGGGTGAGCGGGGGGTCGAACAGCGACGGCGACCCCTGGGCGCTGCGGTCGATGGAGTCCGACGGCAGGGCCGCCCGCCACTCCTCGGTCTCCACCAGGCGCAGCCCTTCGAGGAAGGCCACCACCTCGGTCTCGCTGAGGCTGTCGAGCGGGTTGTCGCCGAAGTAGTTGTCCCCGACCACGACGTCGACCGGCCCACCCATCCGGGCGGCGACCACCCGCCCCGGCGCGCCCGCCGACGGTTGTTCGGGCCCATCCCGGTAGAGGAGGCGGTCGGTGTCCGGGTAGACGAGGCGCAGGGCCCCCTCGGCGCCCTCCGCCACCGCAGGGGTCTGGAGCCACCGGCGGTTGTAGCCGGTCGGGGCCAGCTGGTACTCGATGACGCGGCCCGTGGCCTGCTGGCGGACCAGGACCGAGACGAGGTGGAAGTAGGAGACGGCGGGCCTCTTGACCAGGCCGCTGCGGATCCAGCCCGCGGGCAACGGGAGCCCGTCGACGTCGACCTCCTCCCCCGCCTCCCGTCGGTCGAGCCAGGCATCCACCACCGTCAGGCCGACATCCACGTCATCCGCGCCCATGGAGGCGGCCAGCAGCCCCCACTCGAGGGGGACCAGGACCATCCTGGCCCCGGTGAAGGTCATCGGTGGGCTCTGCCACCCCGGCCTCCCTCCCACCTCCACCGGCTCGAAGCCCAGGTCGGTGAGCCCGGCCGGGAGCTGGCCCCGCTCCGTCTCCCAGATGTCCAGCGGGGTGGCCAGCTCCCCCGGCCGGGTGGCAGCCAGGAAGGAGCACGGGCACGCCCCTCCGTAGTACCCCTCGAACACGTCGGAGGAGACCGCGATCATCTCCCAGCCCTCCGGGGGGAGGTACCAGCCGCTGGTGGCCGGCTCCGAGGCGAACCGGGGATCGGGGTCCACCGGTGCCACCGGGTCGTCCGACTCGCCCGTGGAGGTCCGGGCCGGTCCGCTCCCCTCGCCCACGGGAGCGTCGTCGCCGGCGGCCCGCGGCCCGGGGCCGTCATCGGCCCCGTCGCCGCTGAGCACGACGGCGGCCACCACGATCAGCACCACCAGCGTGGCGGCGGCCACCAACCACGGGGTGACGCCCCGGCCTCCCGGGCCCCCGGTCGCCCGGCCCGGTGGATCGCCCACCGTCGCCGCGTCGTCAGGGGCCGCGGCCCCGGTCTCGTGCCCCTCGTGCCCCTCCCGAACCATGCCCGTAGCGTCGCACCCCGGGGGCCGGGAGCGCGGTCGGCCCGACCCGGGGTGGCGGCCGCCTCCGGCCAGCCGGTCAGGCGGCCGGGATCACCACGGCGGAGGCCCGGACCTCGTCGCCGACCAGGAGCCAGAGGGCCACCGTGCCGTCGCCGGCCACCGAGGCCAGGTCCACGGCGTCGTCGGGGCCGATGGCGGCGCCGTACTCCACGGTGGCGGCCGCCGGCGCCATGCCCCGCCGGTCCAGCTCGTCCTCCACGGGCTCCCAGGTGGCGGCGTTGTTCACGTGCCCGAAGGCGTCGAGGTCGGTGCTGCGGACGACCCAAGGCCGGCGGGCCACACCGGCCGGCGGCGGGCCCTGGAGGTGGCGGGCGTGGATGCGCCGGCCACCCCCGGCCTCCTGGTAGGTGGCCAGGAAGTCCTGGCCCAGGCGGGCCGGGCGTCCCGTGTCCGGGTCGAGGCACACCCAGGTCGACGCAGCCTCGACCCGGCCCCCGCGGTGACCCAGGAGCGAGGTCCGCCGCTCGGCCCACCGGCTGCCCAGCCCTCCGGTGAAGGTGGTGAGGGCCAGCTCCTCGCCGATCGACGGCGGGACGACCACGTCGATGGCCGTGCGGCGGACCACCCAGGGCGCCGCCGGGTCGAGCCCGGCGTCCCGGGTGTCGTCGTTGGCCACGTCCTGGAGGTAGCGGGCCACGGCGTCCAGGCGCAGGCGGCCGTGGCGATCGGCGTCACCCCACCGCACCCGGCGGCGGACGGTGAAGGACCGCCCCCGGGCCGGGGCCGGGACCAGGGGCGGGAACGGGGCCGGGCGGGCGGGCGGGGCGTCCATGGGCCCCGGACGCTAGGGGGCGGAGATGGGGCGCCGGGGCCCGACGGGCCCCGGCGCCATCCCTAGGCGGCGTCGACGTGATGGGAGGCGAACGGCGCGGCGCTCACCCGCGCCAGCTCGTCCTGGAGGCGGGCGATCTCCGCCTCGACCTCGTCCCTGTCGCCGACGCCCCCTCGCTGCAGCCGGTCGCGGGCCTCGACGGCCTCGATCAGCTGCAGCTCCAGGCCGGAGGCCCGGAACTCGGAGCAACAGTCGTCGAGCATCCATGCCGGGGCCCGGGTGGGCCCGTCGGTGCGGTGGCGCCGGAAGGTGAGCATGGCGACTGGTCCTCGTCCGTGGAGCGGTGCCGGTCCCTTGTACTCCCGCGGTGTTGCGACCAGGGGCCGGTGGGGTTGCGATCGGGTGTCACTTCCCGGGCTGGCCGTCACACGGGCACACACCGCGGCCGCGGCCGCACGTGGCGTCTTGCCCCGGGGGCGGCGGGGACCGGGGTGGTCAGGCCTGGAAGGGGCCGGCGCCCAGGTCGGTGGAGATGGGCACCGACCCGTCGAGGTCGAGGTCGCCGTCGGAGTCCCAGGCCTGCGTGTCCAGGACGCCGTCGCCGTCGGTGTCGACCTCGATCGTCTCCAGGACGCCGTCGCCGTCGGTGTCGGACGTGAAGGCGTCGGCCTCCCCGTCGCCGTCGAGGTCCAGGGCCCCGGTGTCCACGGCCCCGTCGTCGTCGGTGTCGACCAGCACGGCGTCGACCAGGCCGTCGCCGTCGCTGTCCACCTCCACCGTGTCCACGAACCCGTCGCCGTCGACGTCGATCTCCACCGCGTCGGCGGCCCCGTCACCGTCGAGGTCGTAGGCCCCGGCGTCGGCCACACCGTCGCCGTCCACGTCCACCAGGGCGGCATCGGCGAACCCGTCACCGTCGGCGTCGTAGGCGGCCACGTCGGTGTAGCCGTCGCCGTCGGTGTCGAGGGCCACGGCATCGGTGGCCCCGTCGCCGTCCCCGTCGTAGGCCACCCCGGCCACATCGTCGTCGAACCCGAAATCGCTCATCGTCCTGCTCCTCTCGTTCCGCCGGGGGCCTCCCGGTGGTGGCGTGTCAGGGGTGGGAGGGTGCGGGGGCCGCCGATGTTCCGCGCCGGGCCCCGGGGACCCCCACCCGGGCCGGCGACCGGGGCCGGGCGACCGCCCTTGGCGGGGCGATGGGGCCCCGTGCGACCATGCGGGCCGTGCTCGCCGCTCCCCGCCCGCCGCACCGCCGGGCCCGGGCCGGCCCCACCGGCCGATGAGGTTCGTCCAGGAGCGCCACCGGGAGCCGTGGCCCCTCAGAGCCCCCCGGCCCCTGGTGATCGGCCTGGCCCCCATGAACAGCGGGGTCAACGTGTCGCAGATCGCCCGGGCCGCGGCGTCGTGCGCCGTCGACCACATGATCGTGTGCGGCAACCAGCGCCTCGACCCCAAGATCTCCCGCATCGAGGACGGCCAGCTCGACATCCGTCGGCGCCGGTCCCTGGCCCCGGCCGCCCGCAAGCTCCAGCAGGAGGGCTACGAGGTGGTGGCGGTGGAGCAGACGACGCACTCCACCCCGCTGACCGAGCACCGCTTCGCCCCCCGGACCCTCCTGGTCCTGGGCAACGAGCGGCTCGGCGTCCCCGAGGACTGCCTGGAGATCGCCGACCACGCCGTGGAGATCCCCGTGTTCCGCCCGCCCCACTCGTTCAACGTGGCCATGTCGGCGGCCATCGCCCTGTACGAGTACTGCCGCCAGCACCCGGAGGGCTGAGGTGGCCTCCCCGGTCGTGCTCACCGCCCGGGGCCACCCCCAGGTCGCCGCCTCCCACGCCAAGACCCTGGAGGTGACCCGCGACCCGGACCTCACCGAGCGGGGGACCTGCATCCTGGGGGTGGACGGGCGGTGGGACGACACCGCCCTGCTCGGCCTCCGGGGCCGCCAGCGGATCACGCTGCGGGTCGGGGCCCGCACCGACGAGCTGGAGGCCACCGTCTCCCCCGGCTTCCTGGGGGGCCCGTCGCTGGTGGTCCGGCGGGGGGACGACCTGGCCGACCGGACCTTCGCCTACGCCGGCACCAAGGGCGCCGCCGGCCTGGACCGGGACCTGGTGGCCGCCCTGCGCCAGCCCGACGCCGTCCTGGAGGTCACGCTGACCCCGGTCGGGGGCGAGCCGCCCCCCGGCGTGCTCTACGTGGTGGGCCTGCCCATCGGGAACCACGAGGACCTGACGCCCCGGGGCCGGGCCGTGCTGGTCGCGGTGGACGTGGTGCTGGCCGAGGACACCCGCCGCTACCGCACCCTGGCTCGCGACCTGGGCCTGACGGCCAGGGACGTGCGCAGCCACCACCTGGGCAACGAGGCCGGGGCCGCCGACGCGCTGGTCGAGGCCCTGGCCGGCGGGGCCCGGGTGGCCCTGGTCAGCGACGCCGGCACCCCGGTGGTGAGCGACCCGGGCTACCCCCTGGTCCGCCGGGCCCGGCAGGCGGGGGTGACCGTCCGCCCCGTGCCCGGCCCCAGCGCCCCGGTGGTGGCCCTCAGCGCCGCCGGCATCCCCGCCGACCTGGTCACCTTCGCCGGGTTCCTGCCCCGCCGGGCCGCCGCCCGCCGGGCCTTCCTGGCCGACCTGGGCCGCCATCCCGGGGCCCTGGTGGTGTTCGAGGCCCCCCACCGCCTGGCCGCCACCCTGGCCGACCTGGACACCGTGCTCCCCGGCCGGGAGCTGTGCGTGGGCCGGGAGCTGACCAAGATCCACGAGGAGCTGGCCTGGACCACCACCGGGGATGCGGCCGAGGCCCTGGGCGCGGTCGAGCCCCGGGGTGAGTACACCCTGGTCATCGGGCCGGCCCCGGCCCCCGCCGCCCCCACCGGCGTGGACGACGACACGGTGCAGCGCCTGGTCCGGGCCCTGGGCGACACGGTGCCCACCCGGACCCTGGCCGATGCCCTGGCCACCGCCACCGGGCTCTCCCGTCGCGACGCCTACCGCGCCGTCCTGGCCCTCCGCGACACCGACGACGACCCCGCCGGGGACGAGGGTGACCCGCCCGAGGGCGGCCGGTGAACCGGGACGACGGGGGCGCGCCGGCCGAGGGGGCCGTCCCGGTGGTACGGGGCCGGAAGGTGGAGGACCTGGGGAGCGACGAGCTGCGGGCCCTGGTGGAGGGCGCCACCCACGTGGTGGCCGACGTGGGGGCCGGCGACGGGCGCACCGCCCACCGGCTGGCCCGGGCTCACCCGGACTGGCTGGTGGTGGGGATCGACCCGGCCTGGACCCGCCTGTCGGCCACCAGCACCCGGGCCGCCCGCCGGCCGGAGAAGGGTGGGGCCCCCAACCTGGTGCTGGTCCGAGCGGCCGCCGAGGCCCTCCCCCCTCCCCTGGCCGGCATCGCCGACGAGGTCCTGGTCCTCATGCCCTGGGGTCGGCTGCTGGACGGGGTGGTGCGGGGTGACCCCGAGGTGTGCGGCGGCCTGCGGGCCCTGGCCTGCGAGGGCGCCTCCCTGGACGTCACCATCGGCACCAGCATCTGGCGCCCGCCGGTGCCCGTGGCCCTCCGCGACCTGCCGGAGCTGACCCCCGAGGCCGCCGGGGCCGACCTGGCTCCCCGCCTGGCCGCCGCCGGGTGGGCCCTCGACGAGGCCCGCCTCCTGGGCGTGGCCGAGTTGGAGGCCGGCACCTCGTCGTGGGCCCGCCGCCTCGACGCCCGGGGCGACGAGCGCGTCCTGCACCTCCGGGCCCACGCCGTCCCCCACCCCCGCTGACGGCCGGGGTCAGGCCGGCGCCTCGGCCACCGCCGCCTCGACCAGGGCGGCCACGTCCACCGGGGCGCCGTCGGGGGTGCCGGCCCGGGCGTGGAGCAGGAACTCCACGTTGCCCTTGCGGCCCCGGATGGGCGAGGCCACCAGGCCCCGCACGGCCAGGCCGGTCCCGGCCGCGGCGGCGGCCACGTCGTGGAGGACGGCCCGCCACGTGCCGGGGTCGCGGATGATGCCCCGGGCCCGGCGGACCTCGTCGATGTCGGCCTCGTACTGGGGCTTGACCAGGGTGACCACGTCGGCCCCGGGGTCGAGGCACCCGGCCACCGCGGCCAGGAGGCGGGTCAACGACACCATGGAGGCGTCGGTGCTGGCGAAGCCGAAGGTGCCGGCCGCGGCCGGGGTCAGGCCCCGGGCGTCGGTGCGGTCCCGGGCGTCGACCCGGGGGTCGGCCAACAGGCGGGGGTGGAGGGCCGAGGGGCCGATGTCGACGGCCACCACCTCGGCCGCCCCCCGCTGGAGGAGGCAGTCCACGAAGCCGCCGGTGGAGGCGCCCACGTCCAGGGCCCGGCGGCCGGCCACGTCGATGGCCAGCCGTTCCAGGGCGTGGTCCAGCTTCTCCCCGGCCCGGCTGACGAAGCGGGGCAGCCGGGCCAGGGCCAGCACGTCGCTGGCCGCCACCCGGGTGGCCGGCGAGGTGACGGGCCCGCCGTTGCGGACCACGACGCCCTCCTCCACCAGGTCCTCGGCCTCGTCCTCGTCCGCGGCCAGGCCGCGGGCCACCAGCTCCCGGGTCACCGGGCGGCGGGGTTGGGGGCGGGGCATGCCCGCCGATGGTACGGAGCCCGGGCCGCCCGCCGAGCCTCTCGGGTACCGTGCGGTCACCCCGGGGACCGGGGCCACTAGCTCAACTGGCAGAGCACCGGGCTTTTAACCCGTTGGTTCAGGGTTCGAGTCCCTGGTGGCCCACCCCCGGCCGGCGGGCGCTCAGACGAGGCCCAGCTCCCGGACCGCGTCGCGCTCCTCGGCCAGCTCGGCGGCCGAGGCGTCGATGCGGGGGCGGGAGAAGTCGTCGATGTCCAGGCCCTGGACGATCTCCCACTCCCCGTCCCTGGTGGTGCACGGGAACGACGAGACCAGGCCCTCGGGCACGCCGTAGCTGCCGTCGGACACCACGGCCATCGACACCCAGTCGCCCTCGGGGGTGCCCTGCACCCAGTCGCGGACGTGGTCGATGGCGGCGCTGGCCGCGCTGGCCGCCGAGGACGCCCCCCGGGCCTCGATGATGGCCGCGCCCCGCTTGGCCACGGTGGGGATGTAGGTGTCGGCCACCCAGGCCTCGTCGCCCACCGCGTCGAAGGCGCTCTGCCCGTTCACCTGGGCGTGGACCAGGTCCGGGTACTGGGTGGTGGAGTGGTTGCCCCAGATGGTCATCTTGGTGACGTCGTTGACGCTGACCCCCAGGCGGGCCGCCAGCTGGGCCTTGGCCCGGTTGTGGTCCAGGCGGGTCATGGCCGTGATGCGCCGGGGGTCGAGGCCCTCGGCGTTGGCCAGGGCGATGAGGGCGTTCGTGTTGGCCGGGTTGCCGACCACCAGGGCCCTGACCTCCGGCTTGGCCGCCCGGGCCAGGGCCTGGCCCTGGGGGCCGAAGATGCCGCCGTTGGCCCCCAGCAGGTCGGCCCGCTCCATGCCGGCCTTGCGGGGCATGGCCCCCACGAAGAACACGATGTCGGCGTCGCCGAAGGCCACCTCGGCGTCGTCGGTGCGCACCGTGTCGGCCAGCAGGGGGAAGGCGCAGTCGTCCAGCTCCATGGCCACGCCCTCCAGGGCGCCCAGGGCCGGGGTGATCTCCAGCATCTGGAGGACGATCGGCGTGTCCGGCCCGAGCAGCGCCCCGCTGGCGATGCGGAACAACAGGCCGTAGCCGATCTGGCCGGCGGCCCCGGTGACGGCGACGCGGACGGGCTCGGTGGTCATGCGATCAGGTCTCCTGGGAGGGGGCGGGAGGATCCGCTCGGAGGTTACCGAGGGCCCTCGGCACGCTCGACATCGACGCGCCGCCCCGCCCACCGCCCTCCCGGGGGCGCGCTCCCACCCTCGGGCGGCTCAGGCCGGGACCTGCTCCCGGGGGTCGTCGACGGCGGGGGCCGGTGGCTCCGGGGCCGGGGCGGCCTCGAAGTCGGCGGGGTCGGGCCGGCGGGTGCGCCACCAGTAGCGGTACGTGTAGGTCGACCAGTTGTTGGTGATGCGCCCGGAGGCCGTCTTGTACCAGCTGTGGCAGGCCCCGCCCCAGACCGTGCGCCGGAGCTCCTCGTCCAGCCTCGTGTTGGAGGCGGCCTGGGCCTCGGGCCGCACGTCCACCCAGGCCAGGCCATCCACGGCCAGGCGCCGGATGCAGCGCAGGGCGTAGCCGATCTGGCGCTCCAGCATGAAGATGATCGAGTTGTGGCCCAGGTTGGTGTTGGGCCCGTAGAGCATGAACAGGTTGGGGAAGCCGGCCACGGTGATGCCGAGGTGGGCCCGGGCGCCGTCGCACCACTCGTCGGCCAGCACCTTGCCGACCCGGCCGGTGACGTGGATGGGGGCCAGGAAGTCGGTGGCCCGGAAACCGGTCCCGAAGATCAGCGTGTCGACCGGGTGGCGGGTGTCTCCGGCCACCACCGCGTCGGGCTCGACCCGGTCGATGGGGTCGGTCACCACCCGGACGTGCGGGCGGTGCAGGGTGGGGTACCAGTCGTTGGAGATCAGGATGCGCCGGCAGCCCAGCGGGTCGTCAGGGACCACCGCGCTCTCGGGGAGGCCCGGGGTGACGACCTTGCGGAGCCCGTGGCGGAACCGCTCCTGCCCGAGCCGGCCCAGCCGGGAGCCGTCCTTGAAGGCGACGAAGCGCCACTCGAACCGCAGGTAGACCGAGGCCCGGTAGGCCAGGCGAGCCAGGGCGAAGCGTCGGAGGATCCACCGGGACCGCTCCCCGATGGGCCCGTCGGGCTTGGGGGCCACGTAGTTGACGCTGCGCTGGAACAGGGTGAGCGAGCCCACCTGCTCGGCGATGGCGGGCACGAACTGGATGGCGCTGGCCCCGATGCCGACCACGCCCACGTGGCGGCCGGTCAGGTCCAGGTCGTGGTCCCACCGGGCCGAGTGGAAGGCCGGCCCGGCGAAGGTCTCCAGGCCGGGCAGGGCCGGGACGTAGGGGCGGTTGAGCTGGCCGGTGGCGGCCACCACCGCCTCGACCTCGTGGCTGGTCCCGTCGGCCAGGGCGACGGTCCACGTCGCCGTGTCGTCGTCGAAGGCCAGGCTGGTCACCTCGGCGCCGAAGCGGATCAGCCGGCGCACGTCGAAGTCGTCGGCCGTGCGCTCCAGGTGGCCGAGGATCTCGGCCTGCTCGGGGAACCTGCGGGTCCACCCCGGGTTGGGGGCGAAGGACAGCGAGTACAGGTGGGACGGCACGTCGCAGCCGGAGCCGGGGTAGGTGTTGTCGCGCCAGGTGCCACCCAGGCGGTCGGCCTTCTCGAACACGGTGACGTCGGTGATGCCGGCCTGCTGCAGTCGGATGGCCATGCCCAGGCCCCCGAAGCCGCTGCCGATGACGGCCACCCGGGGGGTGGGCACGCCGGGGGGGACGGGCACCGGCCGGCGCCGGGTGGCGGCGCCGGCCGTGGCGAGGGCGCGACGCCCGAGGTCGCTCCAGCGGGCCATGTCCCGGACCGTACCGCCGCCGCACCGACTTGACCAGTGGGTCAAGTTGGTGCCGGCCCGGAGGGTGGCGGTCAGAGGCGGTGGGTGACGAGGTCGACCACCGGGCGGCCGGCGGCCCGGGCCGCCGCCTCGTAGGCGGTGACGGGGCGGTCGGGTCGGGCCGCCGACGGGGATCCCAGGCGCCGCTCGGCGGCCAGGACGGCGCGCACCTGCTCGGCGTAGGGCGCCCAGTCGGTGGCCACCTGCAGCACCCCGCCCGGGGCCAGGACGTCGGCCACCCGGGCCACGAAGGCCCCGTCGACCAGGCGTCGCGGCCAGTGGCGGCGCTTGGGCCAGGGATCGGGGAACAGGACCCGCACGGCGGACAGGTCGCCGGGCCCGGCCCCGGCCAGCAGGTCCCGGGCGTCGCCCTCGTGGACCCGCACGTTGTCCAGCTCGGCCGCGTCGATGCCGGCCAGCAGGCGGGCCAGGCCGGGCCGGTGGAGCTCGACGGCCACCACGTCCTGATCGGGGTGGGCGCGGGCCCAGGCCACGGTGGCCTCCCCCGTGCCCGTCCCGACGTCGAGCAGCCGGGGGGCCCGCCGCCCGAACGACCGGTCGAGCCATGTCCCCAGCGGGCTCGCGGCGGCATCACCCAGGGCGTAGCGGGGCGCCAGCTCGACCAGGGCCCGGGCCTTGGTGGCCGACATCCGGCCCCGCTGCTTGGTGGTGGTCCGCACCCGGCCCCGGGCCGACCCTCCCGGCTCGCCCGACGCATCGGCCCCACCCCCCACCCCGGCCTCGTCCGGGTCGCCGGCCCGGCCTCCTGCCCCGGACCGAGGGTCGGCAGGGCCCGTCGGGGTGGCGACCGGTGGCGTGACGGCGGGCCGGGGGTGCCCGGTCGGGCCGGCATCGGCGGAGGGGGAGGAGGCGATGGCCGCAGCGTCGCGCGTCCAGGGTGCCAGAGGGGTGTCCGCCAGCCGGTTCGCCGTCGCCGAGACGCCCGGAGGCACCGAGGCCACACGCCGGCCCGCCGTCGCCCGGAGCACCCGGGGCGCGGGGGTCGCCCACGGGCCCGCCGTCGCCGAGACGCCCGGTGCCGGCCGCCGTCCCGGGCGCGCGACGATCGACGGCCATGGCCCCGCCGCTGTTCGTCTACGGCACCCTCATGCCCGGCCACCTGCGGTGGGGGGTGCTCGAGCCCCACGCCGTCGGATGGCGCCCGGCCGCCGTCGAGGGCCACCTCTACGACTCGGGCCGCGGGTGGCCGGCCGCGGTGTTCACCCCCGGCGACGACCTGGTGCGGGGGTGGGCGGTCGACCTCCAACCCGAGGTGGTGGCCGTGGTCCTGGCTCACCTGGACGAGGTGGAGGGGGTGGCCGAGGGCCTGTTCCGCCGGATCGAGGTCACCCTCCTGGGCGGTGAACCCGTCACCGCCTACGAGCTGGCCACCCCGCCCGACGGCCTGGCCCGCATCGCCGAGTGGACCCCCGGCGACGAGGCCTGACCATCAGAGCTGCATGGCCTTGGTCTGGAGGAACTCCTCCAGGCCGTACTTGCCGAGCTCCCGGCCGTTGCCGGAGCTCTTGTAGCCGCCGAAGGGGGCCAGGGGGTTGAAGCTGCCCCCGTTGACCTCGACCTGGCCGGTGCGCAGGCGCCGGGCCACGGCCTGGGCCCGGTCCTTGTCGGCCCCCCAGACGCCGCCGGAGAGGCCGTAGGGGCTGTCGTTGGCGATGCGCACGGCGTCGTCCACGTCGTCGTAGGGGATGACCGTCAGCACCGGGCCGAAGATCTCCTCCTGGGCGATCCTCATCGAGTTGTCCACGCCGGCGAACACGGTCGGGCGCACGTAGTAGCCGGTGGGCAGGCCCTCGGGGGCCTCCACCCCGCCGGTGACCAGGGTGGCGCCCTCGTCGATGCCGGCCTGGATGTAGCCCCGCACCCGGTCCCGCTGGGCGTCGGAGATGACGGGGCCCAGGCGGCCGCCACCGGTGGCCGGGTCGCCCACGGTGTAGACGTCCTCCACCTCGCCGCGCACGATGTCGACGATCTCGTCGTGGCGGTCGCGGGGCACCAGCATGCGGGTGAAGGCGGTGCAGGTCTGGCCCGAGTTGAGGTAGCAGGACTGGACGCCCTTGCGCACCGCGGTGTCCAGCTCGGCGCCGTCCAGGTCGTCCAGGATCACGTTGGCCGACTTGCCCCCCAGCTCCAGGGCCACCCGCTTCACCGTCGGGGCCGCCACCTCGGCCACCCGGGTGCCGGCCCGGGTCGAGCCGGTGAAGCTGACCATGTCGACGTCGGGGTGGGCGGCGATGGCCTCCCCGACCACCGGGCCGGTGCCCGAGACCAGGTTGAACACGCCGGCCGGCAGGCCGATCGAGTCGACGATCTCGGCCAGGATGAAGGCGTTGAGGGGGGCGACCTCGCTGGGCTTGAGCACCACGGTGCACCCTGCCGCCAGGGCCGGCGCCACCTTGGCCACGATCTGGTGCAGGGGGTAGTTCCAGGGCGTGATGGCGCCCACCACGCCGACGGGCTCCTTCACCACCAGGCTGTTGCCGACCTGCTCCTCCCACTGCACCTCGTCCAGAAGGCCCACGTAGGAGCCGGCCACCGCGGTGGGCAGGCCGGCCTGGATGAGCTGGGAGAGGAACAGGGGCATGCCCACCTCGCCGGTGATGGTCTCGGCGATCTCCTGGTTGCGGGCCCCGAGGCCGTCGGAGAGGGCCTGGAGGGCCTTGGCCCGCTCGGCCGGGTCGGTCCGGGCCCAGCCGTCGAAGGCGGCGCGGGCCGCGGCCACGGCTCGGTCGACGTCCTCGGTCGTGCCCTCGGGGATGGAGCCCATGACCTCCTCGGTGGCCGCGTTGACCACGTCGATGGTGCCGCTCCCGGTGGAGGGCACCCACTGGCCGTCGATGTAGAGCGAGTCGTAGGCGCGCATGGTTCCACGCTACGGGGTCGGCCCCGTCGACGCTCCGGGCCGGGCGGCCCGGCGGTGGTTCCGACCGGCGGTCGCGCGAGGCTCCGGGGATGCCGACGACGCCCCCCTCCGACGACCGCGCCGAGATCGACATCGCCGCACCCCCCGAGGAGGTGTGGGACCTGGTGGCCGACGTGACCCGCATGGGCGAGTGGAGCCCCGAGTGCTACCGCTGCGAGTGGTTGGACGGGGGCACCGGGCCCCGGGTGGGCGGAAGCTTCAAGGGGTGGAACCGCCAGGGCCCGCTGCGGTGGGCCACCACCAGCACCGTCCTGGAATCGGAGCGGGGCGAGGTGTTCTCCTTCGTCACCAAGGAGTCGGCCGCCCAGTGGGCCTTCCACCTCTCGCCCACCTCCGGGGGCGGCACCCACCTGGTCGAGACCCGGACCGACGGCGACAAGCCGCTGCTGGCCCGGATCTTCTTCCGCATCGTGCCGGGGCGCGCCGATCGCCAGCGCGACGGCATGCAGGCCACCCTCGGACGCCTCAAGGCCGCCGCCGAAGCCTGACCGTCAGGCGTCGGCCGCCGGCGTGGCGCCGGACGACCCGCCCGCTGGCCTCGCACAGGGCTCGACGGGTGGGCGGTCAGGCCATCTTCTGCTGGAGGCCGTCGTCCAGGGCGGCCAGGAAGTCCTCGGTGGTGAGCCACTCGGCGTCGGCGCCGACCAGGAGGGCCAGGTCCTTGGTCATCCGGCCGCCCTCCACGGTGTCGATGCAGACCCGCTCCAAGGTCTCGGCGAAGGCGGTGACCTCGGGGGTGCCGTCCAGCTTGCCCCGGTGGGCCAGGCCCCGGGTCCAGGCGAAGATGGAGGCGATGGGGTTGGTGGAGGTCTTCTCACCCCGCTGGTGGGCCCGGAAGTGGCGGGTCACGGTGCCGTGGGCGGCCTCGGCCTCCACGGTGCGACCGTCGGGGGTGGAGAGCACCGAGGTCATGAGGCCGAGCGAGCCGAAGCCCTGGGCCACGGTGTCGGACTGCACGTCGCCGTCGTAGTTCTTGCAGGCCCAGACGTAGCCGCCCTCCCACTTGAGCGCCGCGGCGACCATATCGTCGATCAGCCGGTGCTCATACGTGATGTCCGCGGCCTCGAAGTCGGACTTGAACTCGTTCTCGTAGACCTCGGCGAAGAGGTCCTTGAAGCGCCCGTCATAGCGCTTGAGGATCGTGTTCTTGGTCGACATGTAGACCGGGAAGCCGCGATCGAGGCCGTAGCGGAACGAGGCCCGCGCGAAGTCGCGGATCGAGTCGTCGAGGTTGTACATCCCCATAGCCACGCCGGCCGAGGGGGCGTTGAACACCTCGCGCTCGATGGTCTCCCCATCCTCGC
>DASQKY010000026.1 GCA_035630295.1 Acidimicrobiales bacterium
GCCCGAGGGCGTGGAGATGGTCATGCCCGGTGACAACGTCGAGATGACCGTCGAGCTCATCAACCCGATCGCCATGGAAGAGGGCCTCCGCTTCGCCATTCGCGAAGGTGGCCGCACCGTGGGGGCCGGTCGGGTGATCAAGATCCTGAAGTAGCACTCGGGGGGCTCCGCCCCCCGAGGACCCCCCGAAAAGCGAAAAGCAAAGAGCAGGGAACCCCCATGGCGGATGCCAAAGGACAGAAGATCCGGATCAGGCTCAAAGCCTACGATCACGAGATCATCGACCAGTCGACGAAGAAGATCGTCGAGACGGTCGTGCGGACCCAGGCGAGGGTTCGGGGGCCCGTTCCGCTCCCCACAGAGATCCACCGCTACTGCGTGATCCGGTCGCCCCACATCGACAAGGACTCCCGCGAGCACTTCGAGATGCGCATCCACAAGCGCCTCCTCGACATCCTGGAGCCCTCCCCCAAGACCGTCGACTCCCTCCAGCGGCTCGAGCTGCCGGCCGGCGTCGACATCGAGATCAAGATCCAGACGGCCTAGCCCGTCCCGACCCTCCGGGGGTCGGTCGATCTCTCCGGCAGAGCCGCCCCTCGGGGCGGCTCCGTCGCGCCCGGGGCGCGTCAGCTGCCGGCGGTGAAGGCGCGGACGGTGGTGATGGTGTCGGCGTCGGCGGCGTCCTTGTCGGGGCGGTAGCGGACGACCCGGGCGAAGCGGAGGGCCACGCCGCCGGCGTAGCGGGTGGAGCGCTGGACGCCGTCCAGGGCGATCTCGACCACCAGCTCGGGCCGGACGTGGACCACGCCGGTGCGGGGGCCTCCCCAGCTCTCCTCCCGCACGGCCCGGGCCAGCAGGGCCTCGGTCTGCCAGGCCAGCAGCTCATCGGTGAGGCCCTTGAACGTCTTGCCCACCATCACCAACCCGTCGCCCCGGTCGGGGTCGCCGGGGCCGGGCTGGCCGTCGTCACCGGTGTCGGCCCGGGCCCCCAGGTGGAGGTTGGACAGCCAGCCCACCCGGCGGCCGCTGCCCCACTCGGCAGCCAGCACCACCAGGTCGAGGGTGTGGACCGGCTTCACCTTGCGCCAGGCCTTGCCCCGCCGGCCGGCCTCGTAGGGCGACGTCGCCGCCTTCACCACCACTCCCTCGTGGCCGGCGGCCAGGGCGTCGTCCAGCACCTGGGCCCCGGCCACCGGGTCGTCGGTGACCACGTGGGGCACGGTCCAAGCCTCGGCCACCTCGACCAGGAGCCGCCGCCGCTCGAGGAGGGGAGCGTCGACCAGGTCGATGCCGTCCCGGTGCAGCAGGTCGAAGAACCAGGGGCGGGCCGCGGCCCCACCGGCAACCGCTCCCTCCTGGCCGGGGCCGCCGGTCGCCGTCTCCGGGCCGGCCCGCGGGTGGTTCTCGGCCGCCGCGGCTGGCGCCCCGTCCCGCCCGTCCCCGCCCCCGGTCGCCTGGTCGGCGGTCCCACCGGCTCCGCCGGGGTCACCGGCCGGCACGTCCCGGCTGACGGTGCTGGCCGTGTCCTGGAAGGGGACCGGGCGCCCGGCCGGGTCCACCAGCAGGACCTCGCCGTCGAGGACGAGCTGGCCGGCGGGCAGGCCTCGCACCACCTCGACCACCTCGGGCACCCGGGCGGTGATGTCGTTGAGGTTGCGGGTCACCACCAGCACGTCGTCGCCCTGCCGGTGGGCCTGGATGCGGATGCCGTCCAGCTTCCAGTCGACCACTGCCTGGTCCATGGCCTCCACCGCCTCGGTCACGGTGGCCGCGGTGGAGGCCAGCATGGGTTGGAGGGGCCGGCCCACCACCAGGCCGATGCCGGCCAGGCCCTCGGACCCGTCGGTGAGGGCGATGCGGGCGATGAGGCCCAGGTCGCCGCCCAGCATGGCCGCCCGCCGCACCACGGGGGCCGGGATCTCGGCCGCCCGGGCCACGGCGTCGGCCATGACCCCGGCCAGCGCCCCCTGGCGCAGCTCGCCCCCCAGCAGGAGGGTGAGGAAGCGGGCCTCCTCGGCCGTGGCCCGGCCCAGCAGGCCGGACAGCAGGGCGCGGCGCTGGGCGGCCGAGCCGGGCCCGCCCAGCCCGGCCAGCTCGTCCAGGGCCCGGTCGACCTCGGCCACAGCCAGGGTGGCCACCCCGGCCGGCGGGACGGCCGCCGAGGCCAGGGTCCGCCAGCCGATGCCGATGCGGCCCTGCCGGGGCTCGCCGACCAGGAACCCCACCACCGGCACCACCTCGTCGGGGGCCAGGCGCCCCAGCAGGGCGGCCAGGGCGTCGCGCTTGGCCGAGCGCCCCGACGTGGCCGCCACCGCGGCCGAGGTGTCCACCACGTCGGCCAGCAGCGTCGGTCCGGGCATGCCCGAGCCTGGCACGCCCCGGCGCACGGTCGCCGCGGACGGGGCCGGCGGCGGAGCTACGAGGTGCAGGGCGACACCTCGTCGCAGGGCGGGGCGGCCACTTGGACCGAAGGAGGGGGCGCCGCTACAGTCTCCCTCTCGTGCGAGGGAGCTGATCGACCTCCGGGTCGAGGGGCTCCCCGCCGGAGAACTGACGTCTCCGGGCGCCTCACCTCAGGGTGGGGAACCCCGGGGCACAACCGAGACGACGCTCCGCCGGGCCCCCCGAGCGGAGCGTCCGCGTGAACGGACCTCCCGTTCCTCCGCGAGAAGAGAGAGCCATGGCAACCAAAGCGATCGTCGGGTCCAAGCTCGGCATGACGCAGATCTGGGACGATGACCGCAAGGTCGTCCCGGTCACCGTCCTGCAGGTCGAGCCGTGCCGCGTGGTCAGCGTCAAGACCCCGGAGCGCGACGGCTACAGCGCCCTGCAGGTCACCTTCGGCCAGAAGAAGGCCTCCAAGCTCACCAAGCCGGTGGCCGGCCAGTTCGCCAAGTCCGACGTGGAGCCCGGGCCCACCCTCGTCGAGCTCCGCCTCGACGACGTGTCCGACTACCAGGTCGGCCAGGAGCTCTCGGTCGACATCCTGGCCGCCGGCGGGCGCATCGACGTCACCGCGGTCAGCAAGGGCAAGGGCTTCGCCGGGGCCATGAAGCGCCACGGCTTCGCCGGCCAGCGGGCCAGCCACGGCGCCCACCGGGTGCACCGCAAGCCGGGCGCCGTGGGCGCCTGCGCCACCCCGTCCCGGGTGTTCAAGGGCCAGCGCATGCCGGGCCGCATGGGCGGCCAGAAGGTCACCACCCTCAACCTCGAGGTGGTGCGGGCCGACGTCGAGCGCAACCTGCTGCTGGTCAGGGGAGCCGTGCCCGGCCCCAAGGGCGGCCTGGTGCTCGTGCGCGACGCGGTGAAGGCGAACGGGAGGGAAGCCTGATGCCCACCATCGACGTGGTCGACGCCAGCGGCAAGAAGACCAGCACCACCGACCTGGACGACGCCCTGTTCGGCATCGAGCCCCACGGAGCCGTGCTGCACCAGGTGGTCACCGCCCAGCTCGCGGCTCGGCGCAGCGGCACCCAGTCCACCAAGACCCGCTCTGAGGTTCGGGGTGGCGGGGCCAAGCCCTGGAAGCAGAAGGGCACCGGCCGGGCCCGGGCCGGCTCGATCCGCTCCCCCATGTGGCGGGGCGGCGGCGTGGCCCTGGGACCCAAGCCCCGCGACTACAGCCAGCGCACCCCCAAGAAGATGGTGCGCCTGGCCCTGCGCTCGGCCCTGTCCGACCGGGCCGCCGACAGCAAGGTCAAGGTCGTCGACTTCGGTTGGGACGCCCCCAAGACGGCCCTGGCCGCCTCGGCGTTGAAGGACCTGGGCCTCGACGGCAAGGTCCTGCTGGTGCTGCGGGCCGAGGACGAGGCGGTGTGGAAGAGCTTCCGCAACCTGACCGATGTCCACATCCTGACCGCCGGCGAGATCAACGCCTACGACGTGCTCGTGGCCGACTGGATCGTGTTCACCCCCGACACCGTCCCCAGCGACACCCCGATCTCCCGGGGCGGCCACGGTGCGACCCCCGATGCCGCGGAGGAGGAGCGATGAGGGACCCTCGCCAGGTGATCCTCAAGCCGGTCGTGAGCGAGAAGTCCTACGCCCTGCTGGAGGCCAACCAGTACACGTTCTTCGTCCACCCCGACGCCACCAAGCCCGAGATCCACGACGCCGTGGAGTCGATCTTCGACGTCACCGTCCTGCGGGTGAACACCCTGAACCGGGCGGGCAAGAAGGTGCGGAACCGTCGCACCGGCAAGATCGGGACCCGAGCCGCGACCAAGCGGGCGATCGTCACCCTCTCCGAGGGCGACTCGATCCCCCTGTTCGAGAACTGAGGCACTGATGGCACTCCGCAAGCGCAAGCCCACCAGCGCCGGTCGCCGGTTCCAGACCGTCTCCGACTTCTCGGAGATCACCCGCGACCGCCCCGAGAAGTCCCTCGTCGGCCCCCGGCCCCGCACCGGCGGCCGCAACAGCCAGGGCCACAAGACGGCCCGGCACAAGGGTGGTGGCCACAAGCGCCAGTACCGCCAGGTCGACTTCACGCGGACCAAGGACGGCGTGCCGGCCAAGGTGGCGGCGGTCGAGTACGACCCCAACCGCAACTGCCGCGTCCTCCTGCTGCACTACGTCGACGGGGCCAAGAGCTACGTCCTGGCCCCCCGCGGCGTCGCCGTCGGCGACATGCTCCAGTCGGGCCAGGGCTCCGAGATCCGCCCCGGCAACGCCCTGCCCATGCGCTACATCCCGGTCGGCACCACCATCCACAACGTCGAGCTCAAGCCCGGCGGTGGGGGCCGCATGGCCCGCAGCGCCGGCTCCAGCGTCCAGCTGGTGGCCAAGGAGGGCGAGTTCGCCACCCTGCGCCTCCCCAGCACCGAGATGCGCCGGGTGCCCATCGACTGCCGGGCCACGGTCGGCGTGGTCGGCAACTCCGAGGCCGAGCTGGTCAAGGTGGGCAAGGCCGGCCGCAACCGCTGGAAGGGCGTCCGCCCCCAGACCCGGGGCGTGGCCATGAACCCGGTCGACCACCCGCACGGTGGCGGCGAGGGCAAGACCTCCGGCGGCCGCCACCCCGTCTCCCCGTGGGGCAAGCCCGAGGGCCGTACCCGCGACAAGAACAAGCCGTCCCAGAAGCTCATCGTCCGGCGTCGCCGCACCCGCGGCTCGCGGAGGTAGTAGGTCATGCCCCGTTCACTCAAGAAGGGCCCGTTCGTCGACGGCCACCTGCTGGCCAAGGTCGACGTCCTCAACGAGAAGGGCGAGAAGAAGGTCGTCAAGACCTGGTCGCGCCGTTCCACCGTCATCCCCGACATGGTGGGCCACACCATCGCCGTGCACGACGGGCGCAAGCACGTGCCCGTGTACATCACCGAGTCGATGGTCGGCCACAAGCTGGGCGAGTTCGCCCCCACCCGCACCTTCCGGTACCACGCCGGCCAGGAGAAGGGCGCGAGGGGCCGGCGATGAGTCACGGGAGCGGTGTGAAGACCAACGAGCGCCCGGGGACGCGGGCCCAGGTCCGCTTCCAGCGGGTCTCGGCCTACAAGGCCCGCGAGGTCCTGGACCTCATCCGGGACCTGCACGTGCGCGACGCCGACCAGGTCCTGGCCTTCACCGATCGCGATGTGGCCAAGGTCGTCCGCAAGGTCCTGGCCTCGGCCGTGGCCAACGCCCGGAACAACGACAGCCACGACCCCGACACCCTGAAGGTGGTGGCCTGCTACGCCGATGAGGGCCCCACCCTCAAGCGCTGGCGCCCGCGGGCCCGGGGCCGGGCCACCCGGATCCGCAAGCGGACCTGCCACATCACGGTGATCGTGGGCCGCATGGAGGAGGGGCAGCTCCGGCGCTGGCAGGAGCAGAACCAGAAGGGCCTCGCCACCGAGGCCGGCCGCGGCGGCCGCCGCCGCAGCGTCGGGGCCGGCGACCGCCGGGCCCGGGTGGCCAAGTCCCGCGCCGCCCAGGGCGGCGAGGCCGAGGCCACCGACACCCCCACCGACGACACGTCCCCCGACGACGCCGAGGTCACCGAGGCCGAGGCCGCGGTGGACGAAGCCGTCGGTGCCGCCGAGGAGCCGAGCGAGGCCGGGGCGGCCACCGAGGACGAGCCAGAAGCCAGCGACGGCGGCGACGCCGACGCTGCCGACACCGACGACAAGGACAGCTGATGGGCCAGAAGGTCAACCCCTACGGGTTCCGGCTCGGCGTCACCACCGACTGGAAGTCGCGCTGGTTCGCCGGCCGGGCCGAGTACGCCGACCTGGTGATCGAGGACTGGAAGGTCCGCGACATGATCATGTCGGCGCTGCCCCACGCCGCCATCAGCCGCATCGAGGTCGAGCGGACCCGGGACCGGGTCCGGGTCGACGTCCACACCGCCCGCCCCGGCATCGTCATCGGGCGCCGCGGCGCCCAGGCCGACGAGCTGCGGGCCAGCCTGACCAAGATCACCGGCAACAACCGGGTCCAGCTCAACATCCAGGAGATCAAGCAGCCCGAGCTGGACGCCGCCCTCATCGCCCAGGGCGTGGCCGACCAGCTGGCGGGCCGGGTGGCCTTCCGCCGGGCCATGAAGCGGGCCGTGCAGAACGCCCAGAAGGCCGGCGCCCTCGGCATCCGGGTCCAGTGCTCGGGCCGCCTGGGCGGCTCGGAGATGAGCCGCACCGAGTGGTACCGCGAGGGCCGGGTCCCCCTGCACACCCTGCGGGCCGACATCGACTACGGCTTCCGCGAGGCCCGCACCACCGCCGGCCGCATCGGCGTCAAGGTCTGGATCTACAAGGGCGACATCCTGCCCTACAAGGCCAGCACCGAGGAGAAGATCGCCAAGGAGGCGGCCATGGCCGTGGGCGAGGCCGCCGGCGGCCCGGGCGCCCCCCGGCCCGCGGTGGTGTCCTCCAAGGGTCGCCGTCCCGCCCCCGAGGCCCCGGCGGCCGAGGCCGCCCCGGCGGCCGAGGGTGAGGAGGAGAAGCCCCTCATCGGCGAGGCCGATCCCGAGTTCGAGAAGCTGTTGGAGGAGGAGGAGGCCATCGAGCGCTCGGTTCGCGAGCACCACGAGACCCCCCACTTCCGCCCCGGGGACGGTGACTAGATCATGTTGATGCCCCGCAAGGTCAAGCACCGCAAGACCCACCGCGGCCGCACCGGCGGCCCGGCCAAGGGTGGCACCACCGTCACCTTCGGCGACTACGGCATCCAGGCCCTGGAGCCCGGGTGGGTCACCGCCCGCCAGATCGAGGCCGCCCGCATCGCCATGACCCGCCACATCAAGCGTGGCGGCAAGGTCTGGATCAACCTGTTCCCGGACAAGCCCGTCACCGAGAAGCCGGCCGAGACCCGCATGGGCTCGGGCAAGGGCAACCCCGAGCGCTGGGTGGCCGTGGTCAAGCCGGGCCGGATCCTCTTCGAGCTCAGCTACCACGACCCCGAGGTGGCCCGGGCCGCCATCGACCGGGCCATCCAGAAGCTGCCCATCAAGGCCAAGTTCGTGCCCCGTGAGGCGGAGTTCTGATGGCAACGTCCGACATCGTCGAGATCGACGACACCACCCTGGCCGAGCGCCTGGCCGAGGCCCGCGAGGAGCTGTTCAACCTCCGCTTCCGCCATGCCACCGGCCAGCTCGACAACGACCGAGCCATCGGGGCGGCCCGCCGTGACGTGGCCCGCATCCTGACCGAGCTGCGCCGGCGTGAGATCGCCGAGGCCGAGAGCGAGGAGAGCCGATGAGCCCCGAGACGGACACCCCGACCGAGCGCCCCAACCGCCGCAAGGTGCGCGAGGGCATCGTGACGTCGGCCGCCATGGACAAGACGGCGGTGGTCACCGTCACCTCCCGCCAGCGCCACCGGCTGTACGGCAAGACCGTGCAGCAGAGCACCAAGCTCTACACCCACGACGAGGAGAACGTCCTCAAGGTGGGCGACCGGGTCCGGGTCCAGGAGATCCGCCCCCTGTCCAAGCTGAAGCGCTGGCGCCTGGTCGAAGTGCTGGAGCAGGCCCGATGATCCAGCAAGAGTCGCGACTGCGAGTCGCGGACAACAGCGGTGCCAAGGAGGTGCTCTGCATCAAGGTGCTGGGCGGCTCCAAGCGGCGCTACGCCTCGATCGGCGACATCTTCGTCGCCACCGTCAAGGACGCCATCCCCGGCGCCGCGGTGAAGAAGGGCGAGGTCGTCAAGTGCGTCGTCGTGCGGGTCAAGAAGGAGAAGCGTCGACCGGACGGCTCCTACATCCGCTTCGATGAGAACGCCGCCGTCCTCATCAACGACCAGCAGCAGCCCCGGGGCACCCGCATCTTCGGACCGGTGGGCCGGGAGCTGCGCGACAAGCGCTTCATGCGCATCGTCTCGCTCGCACCGGAGGTCCTGTGATGGCAGGCATCAAGCTCAGGAAGGGTGACCGGGTCCGGGTCCTCACCGGCAAGGACCGGGGCAAGGAGGGCACGATCATGAAGGTGATCCCCAAGGACAACAAGGTGATCGTCGACGGCGTGAACGTGGCCAAGAAGCACCAGAAGGCCAAGTCGGCCACCAGCCAGGGCGGCATCATCGACAAGGACATGCCCATCCCCGTGCCCAACGTCGCCCTCATCAGCCCCAGCGACGGCAAGCCGACCAAGGTCGGCTACAAGGTGCTCGGCGACGGCTCGAAGATCCGGATCTGCCGGCGGACGGGAGCGGAGATCTGATGGCCACTGCAACCACCGAGGTGCCACGCCTCAAGCAGCGCTACCACGACCAGGTCCGCGACCAGCTCAAGGACGAGCTGGGCCTCCGCAACGTGATGGAGGTCCCCCGCTTCGAGAAGATCGTGGTCAACATGGGGGTCGGCGACGCCGTCGGCCAGCCCTCGCTGCTCGACGGCGCGGTCAAGGACCTCACCGTCATCACCGGCCAGCGGCCGGCCGTGGCCCGGGCCAAGAAGTCGATCGCCGGCTTCAAGCTCCGGGAGGGCAACGCCATCGGCGCCAAGGTCACCCTGCGCGGCGATCGCATGTGGGAGTTCTTCGACCGGCTCGTGAGCCTGGCCATCCCCCGCATCCGCGACTTCCGGGGCCTCAACCCCCGGTCGTTCGACGGCCACGGCAACTACACGTTCGGCGTGACCGAGCAGCTCATCTTCCCAGAGGTCGACTACGACAAGGTCGACGCGACGCGAGGCATGGACATCACCATCGTGACCACGGCCCGCACCGACGCCGAAGGCAGGGCACTGCTCGCCGCCTACGGCTTCCCGTTCAAGCGTGAGGGGCAGTAATGGCCAAGAAGGCGCTCATAAACAAGGCGAACAAGACGCCCAAGTTCAAGGTCCGGGCCTACACCCGGTGCCAGCGGTGCGGCCGTCCCCACTCGGTGTACCGCAAGTTCAAGCTCTGTCGGATCTGCCTGCGTGAGATGGCCCACGCCGGCGAGATCCCAGGCGTGACCAAGGCCAGCTGGTGAGGGAGGTGCAGACCAAGTGACGATGACCGATCCCATCGCAGACATGCTGACCCGCATCCGCAACGCCAACGTGGCGATGCACGACGAGGTTCGCATGCCCAGCTCCAAGCAGAAGGAGGCGCTGGCCACCGTCCTCAAGAAGGAGGGCTACATCGACGCCTTCCGGGTGGAGGACAACACCGACCGCCCCGGCGCCACGCTGCACATCACCATGCGGTACTCGCCCGAGCGGTCCCGCACCATCTCCGGCATCCAACGCGTCTCCAAGCCGGGCCTGCGGGTCTACCGCAAGTCCAAGGAGATCCCGCGGGTGCTCGGCGGCCTCGGTGTCGCCGTCGTCTCGACCAGCCAGGGGCTGCTCACCGACCGCGAGGCGCGCAAGCGCAACGTGGGCGGGGAGATCCTCTGCTTCGTGTGGTGAGGTCTTCATGTCCCGCGTAGGCAAAGCCCCCATCCCCGTCCCCTCCGGCGTCGACATCGCCATCGCCGGGCGGACCGTCACCGTCAAGGGCCCCAAGGGCACCCTGGCCCGCGACCTGCCCGGCACCGTCACCATCCGCCAGGACGGCGACACGCTGCTGGTCGAGCGCCCCGACGACGAGCGCCGCACCCGGGCCATGCACGGCCTGGTGCGCTCGCTGGTCAACAACATGGTGGTCGGCGTCAGCCAGGAGTTCAGCAAGGAGTTGGAGATCATCGGCACCGGCTACCGGGCCACCCTCCAGGGCTCCACCCTCGACCTGGCGCTCGGCTTCAGCCACCCCGTCCGGGTCGACGCCCCCACGGGCATCACCTTCGAGGTGCCGGTGCCCACCCGCATCGTCGTCCGGGGCGCCGACAAGGAGCAGGTCGGCCAGGTGGCCGCCGACATCCGCGCCATCCGCAAGCCCGAGCCCTACAAGGGCAAGGGCGTCCGGTACGCCGACGAGCACGTCGTCCGCAAGGCCGGCAAGACCGCGAAGTAGGACCGAAACCATGAGCGAGCGCAGCGAGCGAATCAGACAACACAGCGAGCCCTCCGGCGGCGAAGCCGACGGCGCTCATTGGTGCCCGGTGATCAGCGACCCCGTCGGCCTGTCCCACGAAGTGATGGTGCACCCATGAGCGACAGCGCCCAGAAGAAGAGAGAGTCCCGGATCCGGCGTCACCGGCGGGTGCGCAAGAAGGTCAGGGGCACGGCCGAGCGGCCCCGCCTGGCCGTCTTCCGCTCCAACAAGCACATCTCGGCGCAGGTCATCGACGACGCCACCGGCCGCACCCTGGCCTCCGCCTCCACCCTGGAGGCCGACCTGCGCGACGCCGTGGGTGGCAACGTGGCCGCCGCCACCAAGGTCGGCGAGCTGTTGGCCTCCCGGGCCAAGGAGGCGGGCGTCAGCCAGGTCGTCTTCGACCGGGGTGGCAACCGCTACCACGGCCGGGTCGCGGCCCTGGCCGACGCCGCCCGCACCTCCGGACTGGAGTTCTGATGCCCCCCACCACCAGCGATGCTCAGCTGCGGGAGTCCCGCGTCATCGACATCAACCGCGTGGCCAAGGTGGTCAAGGGTGGCCGCCGCTTCTCCTTCACCGCCCTCGTGGTGATCGGCGACGGGGCGGGCCGGGTCGGCCTGGGCTACGGCAAGGCCAAGGAGGTGCCCCTGGCCATCCAGAAGGGCACCGAGGAGGCCAAGAAGAACATGTTCGCCGTGCCCCTGGCCGGCAGCACCGTGACCCACCCCATCATCGGGGTGCAGGGCGCGGCCCGGGTCATGCTCAAGCCGGCCGCCCCCGGCACCGGCGTGATCGCCGGCGGCGCGGCCCGGGCCATCCTGGAGGAGGCCGGCATCCACGACGTGCTGTGCAAGTCCCTGGGCTCGGCCAACCACATCAACGTCGCCCGGGCCACCATCAACGGCCTCAAGGCCCTCAAGCGGCCCGACGAGGTCGCCCGCCTGCGGGGCCTCTCGGCCGAGGAGTTCGTGCCCAAGGGCCTGCTCCAGGCCTACCTCGAGTCCGAGCGCGGCCCGCACGTGCCCGACGAGGTGGCGTGATGGCCGCCCTCAAGGTCACCCAGACCCGCTCGGCCATCGGGTCCAAGCCCAAGCAGCGGGGCACCCTCCGCGCCCTCGGGCTGGGTCGCATCGGGCGCTCCAACGTCCTGCCCGACCGCCCGGAGATCCGGGGCATGCTGGCCCGGGTCCCCCACCTGGTCACCGTCGAGGAGACCGACTGATGAAGATCCACGACCTCACCCCGCCCCCGGGCTCCAACCGGTCCCGCAAGCGCGTCGGCCGGGGCATCGGCGGCAAGGGCGGCAAGACCGCCGGCCGCGGCACCAAGGGCCAGAAGGCCCGCGGCAAGGTCCCCACCGGTTTCGAGGGCGGCCAGATGCCCCTCCACATGCGGGTCCCGAAGCTGCGTGGCTTCACCAACCCGTTCCGGGTCGAGTACCAGGCCATCAACCTCGACACGCTCGACGCCACCGGCGACGACACCGTCACCCCCGACTCCCTCCGGGCCCACGGCCTGGTGCACAAGGGCGCTCTGGTCAAGGTCCTGGCCCGGGGCGAGATCACCCGGGCCGTGCAGGTCTCGGCCCACGCCGTGTCGGCGGCGGCTGAAGCCGCCATCACCGCCGCGGGGGGTACGGTGGAGATCCTGCCCAAGCCCTGGGGGGACCGTCGCCCGCCGGCCAAGGGCAACCACCTCACCAACCGCTGAGCCGGCCCCGGCCCGCTCACCCCTTCCGGGCCGACCCGAGAGGAACCGCCGTGCTCTCGAGCATGAAGAACATGTTCAAGGTGGAGGATCTCCGCAACAAGATCGGCTTCACCGTCTTCATGATCCTGCTGTACCGGCTGGGATCGCACGTGCCGGTCCCCGGCGTGGACGTCTCCACCCTGCAGACCCTGAAGGACCAGACCCAGAGCGGCGCCCTGGAGTTCCTGCGCCTGTTCTCGGGCGGGGCCATCACCCAGTTCGCGGTGTTCGCGCTGGGCGTGATGCCCTACATCACCTCCTCGATCATCATGCAGATCCTGGCCGTGGTGATCCCCAAGCTGGAGCAGTGGCAGCAGCAGGGGGCGGTGGGCCAGCGCAAGATCACCCAGTGGACCCGCTACCTCACGGTGGCCATCGCCGTCATGCAGTCCACCGGCCTCACCTTCCTGTTCAAGAACGGTGGCCAGGGCTTCGCCGGCGGCAACCCGCTGGGCACCGTCGACCTGTTCGGCGGCGCCTACAACTGGAGCCGGGTGCTGATCGTGGTCATCAGCCTCACCGCCGGCACCGCCCTCATCATGTGGATGGGCGAGCTGATCACCCAGCGAGGCATCGGCAACGGCATGTCCCTGCTGATCTTCGCCTCGGTGGTCAGCCAGCTCCCGGCCAACTTCGGCTCCGTCCGGGCCGAGTCGGGCACCATCGCCATGGTGCTGGTGGGCGTGATGTTCCTCGGGGTGCTGGTGGCCATCGTCTTCGTCGAGCAGGGCCAGCGCCGCATCCCGGTGCAGTTCGCCAAGCGGGTGGTGGGGCGGCGCCAGTACGGCGGCCAGAGCACCTACATCCCGCTCAAGGTCAACGGCTCGGGCGTGATCCCCATCATCTTCGCCAACTCGATGCTGTACCTGCCGGTGATGATCAGCAGCGTGCTGCCGGCCAAGCAGAACGCCGACGGCGGCGGCAACTGGGCCTACGAGACCCAGGGCTTCATCAACGACCACTTCAGCAAGGGCACCAGCCCCCTGTACCTCGGCATCTACGGCGTGCTCATCGTGGGCTTCGCCTACTTCTACGCCGCCATCCAGTTCGACCCCCACAAGCAGGCCGACCAGATCCGCAAGCAGGGTGGCTTCATCCCCGGCATCCGCCCCGGGCCCCAGACCGAGCGCTACCTGGGCCGCATCCTCAACCGGGTCACCCTGCCCGGCGCCCTCTTCATCTGCTTCGTGGCCCTGGTGCCGGCCTTCGTGCTGGGTCAGACCCTGGAGGGCAACGCCAGCCTCCAGCTCGGGTTCTTCGGCACCTCGATCCTGATCGCGGTGGGCGTGGCCCTGGAGACCATGAAGCAGATCGACAGCCAGCTCATGATGCGCAACTACGAGGGCTTCCTGAAGTCGTGACCCCTGAGCGCGGTCCGGGCTCCCACCCGGGGGTCCGCATGCTGATCCTCGGCCGCCAGGGCGCGGGGAAGGGCACGCAGGCGACCCGCCTGGCCGCCCTGTGCGCCGTCCCCCACATCTCCACCGGGGACATGCTGCGGGCCGCGGTCCGCGACGGCACCCCGCTGGGCCAGCGGGCCAAGCAGATCATGGACGCCGGGGACCTGGTGCCCGACGACGTGATGATCGGCATCGTGGACGACCGGCTGCACGAGCCCGACGCGGGCCGGGGCTGGATCCTCGACGGCTTCCCCCGCACCGTGGGCCAGGCCCAGGCCCTGGCCGACATCACCGCCCGGCAGCCGCTGGACGTGGTGGTCGAGCTGGTGGTGCCCAACGAGGTGGTGATCGAGCGCATCTCGTCGCGGCGCACCTGCGACGGCTGCGCCACGGTGTACTCGGCCGACGACGAGGCCATCGCCGACGGGGTTTGCCCCAAGTGCGGCGGCACACCGCGCCAGCGCGACGACGACCGGCCCGAGGCCATCCGCAAGCGCCTCGAGGTCTACGAGAGCGACACCGCCCCGCTGGTGGACCACTACCGGGGGCTGGGCCTGCTGGAGACCGTCGACGGCCTGGGGTCCACCGACGAGGTGTTCGCCCGGGTCCTGGCCGTGGTCGACGCCCGCACCTCCGCCGGCCGCCCCGAGGGGGTCGGCTCCGCCGGCCCCGCCGTCTCGTCCCCCTGACCGTGCGGCCCGGGGGGATCACCCGGCGCACCGCCGAGGAGCTGGCCGCCCTGCGCCGGGCCGGCCGGGTGGTGGCCGAGATGCACGAGCGCACCCGGGCCGCCCTGCGCCCGGGGACCACCACCGGGGAGCTCGACCGCATCGGGCGCCAGGTGCTGGCCGAGCGGGGGGCCACCTCCAACTTCCTGGGCGTGGGCGGCACCTACCCGGCGGTGATCTGCGCCTCGCCCAACGAGGTCGTGGTGCACGGCATCCCCGGCCACCGGGTGCTGGAGGAGGGCGACATCGTCTCCGTGGACTGCGGCGCCGTGGTCGACGGCTGGCACGGCGACGCCGCCTACACCGCCGGGGTGGGCGCCATCTCGGACGAGGCCCGGCACCTCATCGAGGCCACCGAGGCCGCCCTGGACGCGGCCGTCGCTCACATGGTCGCCGGCCGCCACCTGGGCGACGTCGGCCACGCGGTGGAGTCGGTGGTGGAAGCGGCGGGCCTGCACGTGGTCGACGGCTACACCGGCCACGGCATCGGCCGGGCCATGCACGAGCCGCCCAACGTGCCCAACGTGGGCCGCCCGGGCCGGGGCCTCCGCCTCCGGGCCGGCAACGTCCTGGCCATCGAGCCCATGGTGGCCACCGGCACCCCCGACACCGCCACCCTCATCGACGGGTGGACCGTCGTCACCGTGGACGGGTCGTGGGCCGCCCACGCCGAGCACACCGTGGCCGTCACCGACGACGGCCCCCAGATCCTCACCCTCCCCTGACCGGCCCCGCCGACGTTCAGCGCCGGTCGGCGACACGCCCCCGGCCGCCGTCGAGCTCGCCGTCCGGTCCCGTCCGAGCCAGCAGGAGCTCGGCGTCGCCGGAGGTGAGGGGCCGGGCGAAGAAGAAGCCCTGGCCGAGGTCGCAGTTGGCGTCGCGGAGCCAGCTGCGCTGGACGTCCCGCTCGATGCCCTCGGCGACCACCTCGAGCTGCAGGGTCCGCCCCAGGTCGAGGAGGCCGCGGACGATCGGGGGGATCCGGGCCTCGTCGGTGATGGTCTCCACGAAAGAGCGGTCGATCTTGAGGATGTGGATCGGGAACTGACGGAGGTAGCTCAGGGACGAGTACCCGGTCCCGAAGTCGTCCACGGCCAGGCGCACCCCCAGGTCGCTGAGGGAGCGGAGCCGGTCGGCGGCGGCGATCGGGTCGGCCACCAGGGCCGTCTCCGTCATCTCCAGGACCAGGCGGGCGGGTTCCAGGCCGGATCTGGCCAGGACCGCCTCCACGTCGGCGACGAGGTCGTCGTCGGCCAGCTGGCGGGCCGAGAGGTTGACGGCCATGGTGAGCCGTGAGCCCCGGTCCAACCCTGCGGCCAGCCACGCCGCCGCGGTGGCGCAGGCGGTGTCCAGCACCCACCTCCCGATGGGGACGATGAGCCCCGTCTCCTCGGCGACGGGGATGAACCGGTCGGGCCCCAGCAGGCCGAGCTGCGGGTGCCGCCACCGCAACAGTGCCTCGAAGCCCACCACCCGTTCGCCGGCCAGCTCGACCACCGGCTGGTAGTGGACCTCCAGCTGGGCCCGCTCGACGGCGGTGGCCAGGTCGGCCCGCATCTGCACGGCCTCACCGGCCTCGGCCCCCATGGCGGCGTCGTACAGCACGACGCGCCCCTTGCCGCCCGCCTTGGCCCGGTACATGGCGATGTCGGCGTTGCGGAGGAGCGAGGCGCTGGTGCTGGCCGGCTCGGCCACGGCCACGCCCACGCTGGCCGTCACGGCGATGAGCTGGCCGTCGACCTCGATGGGCACGCTCAGGGCCTGCAGGATCCGCTCCGCGGTGGTACCGGCCTCATCGGCGTGGTGGTGGTGCTGCTCGATCAGCACCGCCAGCTCGTCGCCGCCCAGGCGGGCCACGGTGTCCGTCGTCCGGACGGCGTCCTGGAGGCGCGCCGAGATCTCCCGCAGGAGCGTGTCGCCGGCCGCGTGGCCGAAGCGGTCGTTCACGGTCTTGAACCCGTCG
Source organism: Acidimicrobiales bacterium (assembly GCA_035630295.1). Classification (NCBI taxonomy): domain Bacteria; kingdom Bacillati; phylum Actinomycetota; class Acidimicrobiia; order Acidimicrobiales; species Acidimicrobiales bacterium. Next base: position 16,218 of record DASQKY010000026.1, read on the forward strand.
ATGTCGACGAAGACGATGGCCGGGTCGCACCCCGTGCGACCAGCCCGCCGCAGGGCCTGCTCGACCCGGTCGCTGAACAGGGCGCGGTTGGCCAAGCCGGTCAGCCCGTCGTGGAAGGCCTGGTGCACCAGGTCCCGCTCGGCCCGCCGCCGGTCGGTGACGTCGTGGAGGTTGACGACGACGCCGGCCACGGCCGGGTCGTCGAGGAGGTTGACCACCCGAGCGGCGAGGGCCAGGTCCCGGCCGTCCCGGTGCACGGCGCCGACCTCGCCCTCGAGCACCGCGCCCGGCGCGGCCAGGGCCCGGGCCAGGAGAGCCCGCACCGCCGCCCGGTCGACGAGCTCGGAGCCGTCGGTGACCGGGACCCCGATGATCTCCGCAGGGTCGATGCCCACCAGGCGGGCCAGGTTCCTCGAGCCCTCCTTGACCCGGCCCTGGTCGTCCAGGACGATCACGGCGTCGGCCGAGTTGGCGGTGAGCCGACGGAAGTGGAGCTCGCGGGCCTCGACGGTGGCCCGGGCCGCCTCGGCGTCGCCGAGGAGGCGGTGGCCCCGCACGGTGGCCAGGGCGACCAGGGTCGCCGTCACCACCAGGAGGGGGACAGGGTTGGTGTCCTCGCCGGCCAGGTAGGCCCGCAGCTCGAACCCCCCGGGGAGCAGCAGCGGCCACATGACGGTCCACATGCGACGCCCGGCGGTCCGCCGGGGCCTGACGGTCCCGCCGGGCCCCTCGGCGGCACCGGCCGACAGGGCGCTGCCGCCCAGCAGGATCAGGGCCACCATCCACCCCACGTCGAGCCACCGGCCGGCCGAGCCGTCGGTGTCGACCAGGAAGCCGAAGTCGGCCGCCATCCAGCAGGTGGCGCCCAGCGACGCCATCAGCAGCGGAGGGCTGAGACCCTGGTGCCGGTCGATGGCCACCCGGACGACCAGGGCCAGAAGCACCACGTCGAGCACGGGGTAGGCCGTCCACGTCACCTTGGACAGGTCGGCCACGGAGCTGTCGGCCAACAGGTCGGCCAGCGCCACCTCCCACACCACCAGGAGGGCCACCACCGCCACCACCAGCGACTCGATGAGATCGTTCAGGTCGACGCCGACCCCGCGGCGCGACCGGGCCGGGGGCCGGAGCGCCACCAGCCCGGCGGCCAGGGCCCCGTACGACCCCAGCCACAGGAGGTCGGCGGCCGACACATCCGGCGTCGAGCCCCAGAGCCAGGTCTGGGCCTGGTAGACGACGTCGGCCGCCATGGTCAGCGTGACCCCCAGGGCCACCCGGCGCCAGGGGCCCCGCCGCCCGGGGTCGAGCCGGGTGACGCCCACCCAGGCCAGCACGGCCGCCACCACCAGGCCCCCGAGGTAGGAGCACTGGCCGACCAGGCCGGTGGGCCGGACCAAGTGGGTCAGCGCCGACCCGACGGCCACGACGGCCAGGACCGGGACGACGAGTCGTCGCTCGCCGGGCCGCGGCCGGGCCCGGACCGGGGTCTCGGGCGCTGGTGCCATCACTTGCCCTTCGGTTGCCGTGGCCCACGGTTGAGGCTTCCCCCCGTACGGGTGACAGCCCCGATCCCCACCTGTTCACGGGGTCGACCGCCGCCGGCCACCCCCCCGCCCCCTCGGCGCGACCGGCTCGCGTAGGGTGCGCGCATGGCCAGCGTGACCTTCGACGGCGTGACCAAGCGGTACGGGGAGGTGACCGCCGTCGACCAGCTCGACCTCCACGTGGAGGACGGCGAGTTCATGGTCCTCCTCGGCCCCTCGGGGTGCGGCAAGAGCACCGCCCTGCGGATGGTCGCCGGGCTGGAGGACATCAGCGGCGGCGACCTCTCCATCGGGGACCGGGTGGTGAACTCGGTGGTGCCGGCCCAGCGCGACGTCGCCATGGTGTTCCAGAGCTACGCCCTCTACCCCCACATGACCGTGGCCCGGAACATCGAGTCGCCCCTGCTGTCCAAGCCCACCCGGGTCGACGACGGGGCCGAGGGCGAGGTCCGCAAGCTGACCAAGGCCGAGCGCCAGGCCCGGGTGGACGAGGCCGTGCGCATGCTGGGCCTGGCGGACTACGTGCAGCGCAAGCCCGGGGCCCTCTCCGGCGGCCAGCGCCAACGGGTGGCGGTGGCCCGGGCCGTGGTGTCGCGGCCGGCGGTGTTCCTCATGGACGAGCCGCTGTCCAACCTCGACGCCAAGCTGCGGGCCCAGACCCGGGCCGAGCTCATCGACCTGCACACGAGGCTGGGCACCACCATCGTCTACGTCACCCACGACCAGATCGAGGCCATGACCATGGCCGACCGGGTGGCCATCCTGGCCGACGGGCACCTCCAGCAGGTGGGGACGCCCCGTGAGGTCTACGAGGCCCCGGCCAACGTCTTCGTGGCCGGCTTCGTCGGCAACCCCCCCATGAACACGGCCCGGGGCCCGGCCGGGGGCGGCGTCGTGCAGATCGGCGCCAGCCAGCTGCCGGTGGCCGACGCGCCGGCCGGGGGCGAGGTCGTCGTCGGCGTCCGCCCCGAGCACCTGGAGGTGACGGCCGACGGCCCCCTGCGGGCCCGGGTGCACCACGTCGAGTGGCTGGGCCACGAGGCCCAGGCCTCGGTCGACCTGGTCGGGGGCCCGGCCGACGAGGTCGGCTCCCCCCTGGCCACCGGGGCCTCCCCCGGCCGCTGGGTGGTCCGCCTGGCCCCCGGCCTGCCGGCACCGGAGCCGGGCTCCGAGATCGCCCTGACCCCCCTGGACGGCCAGGTCCACCTCTTCGACGGGGCCACCGGCTGGCGGCTGGGCCTGGACGGGCCGCCGGTGACCGGTCCCGGCGGAATCGGGGGCGACGGCGCCGAGCCCGACGAGCCGGTGGGGGTCGGAGGGTGACGGCGGTGCGGCGGGAGCTGGCCGCGGCCCGCGGGGCCAAGGTGCGCGACACGCCCCGCTGGCGGGAGGCGGGGCTGGCCCTGCTGTTCCTGGCCCCGTCCCTGGTCGTCTTCGCCGTCTTCTTCTACTACCCCTTCGAGCAGCTCATCGTCCGGGGCCTGTACCGCAACAACATCGCCGGCGACAACCTCCGCTACGTGGGCTGGGGCCAGTACCGCGACGTGCTGGGGGGTGACGAGTTCCGGGAGGGGATCGGGCACAGCGTCCAGTTCCTGCTCCTCACCGTGCCCGTCGGCCTCCTCCTGGGCATCGTGCTGGCCGTGGTGGCCAACCGGCGGCTGCGGGGCATCAAGATCTTCCAGACCATCTTCACCTCCACCGTGGCCACCTCCACCGCGGTGGCCGGGTTCATCTTCCTGGCCCTGCTCAACCCGTCCATCGGCCTCATCAAGGAGCCGGACCTGCTGGCCCAGCCGGACACGGCCATGATCGGCGTGGCCCTGGCCTCCTCGTGGCAGACCCTGGGCCTGTCCTTCGTGATCGTGCTGGCCGGCCTCCAGGCCATCCCCCGGGAGGTGGAGGAGGCGTCGATGCTGGACGGCCACGGGCCCCTGCGCCGCTTCTTCCGGGTGACCCTGCCCCTCATCTCCCCGGTGCTGATGTTCCTGCTGGTGATCCTGGTGGTGAACGCCTTCCAGGCCTTCGCCCAGATCGACGCCCTGACCAAGCCTCCGGGCGGGCCCGACCAGGCCACCGAGACCATCGTGTTCAAGATCTTCGAGAACCGCACCCCCGACCGCCTGGGGGACGGCTCCATCATGTCGGTGGGCCTCTTCGCGGTGACCTTCGTGGTCACCCTGGCCCAGTTCCTGCTCCTGGAGCGGAGGGTCCACTATGGCGAGTGAGTCCACCCCCGGACGCCGCCTGGGCTGGTACGCCCTGCTGGGCGCCCTGTCGCTCCTGGTCCTGCTGCCCGTCTACTTCGCCTTCGTGCGAGCCGTCTCGGATCCCACCACCATCCTCGGCGGCGACGCCCTGCTCGTCCCCAAGGACGTCCAGTCCGACGTGTTCCAGCGGGCCTGGCGCAACGGCAACCTGGGTGGGGCCATGGGCCGCAGCCTGGTGGTGACGGTGGCCATCACCGCGGCCCAGGTGGCCACCTCGGTGCTGGCCGCCTACGCCTTCGCCTACCTGTGGTTCCCGTTCAAGCGGCTGGTCTTCGCCCTGTTCATGGCCACCCTGCTCCTGCCCCTGGAGGTGACGGTGCTGCCCAACCTGGCCACCATCAGCAACCTGGGCTGGCGCAACAGCTTCCAGGGCCTGATCGTGCCCTTCCTGGCCACCGCCCTGGGGACGTTCCTGATCCGCCAGGCCTTCCTGGGGGTGCCGTCCGAGCTGCGCGACGCGGCCCGGCTGGAGGGGTGGACCCACTGGCAGCTCCTCACCCGACTGGTGGTGCCCCTGTCCCGGCCGGTGATCGCCGCCTTCACCCTCATCTCGTTCCTGGGGGCCTACAACCAGTACCTCTGGCCCCGCATCGTCACCACCCGGCCCGACGAGTGGGGCACGGCGCCCATCGCGGTGCGGAGCCTCAGCTCCAACCCGGAGAACGCCAACCTCATCGTGGCCGGCGGCCTACTGGTGGCCCTGCCCATGATCGTCCTCCTGATCTTCTTCCAACGCCACGTCGTCCGGGGCCTGACCGCCGGGGCGGTGAAGGGGTGATGTCCTCGGCTGCGCCTCGGACCAACGCCACCGTGCTGGCCTGGTCGCCTCGCCTGGCGGCTCGGCTCCGTGTCCGTGGACTCACGGCCGGGGCGGTGAAGGGATGAGCGCCCCCGGTCCCCGTCGGGCCGTGCTGCGGCTGCTGGCCGCCCTGGCCGTCCTGGCCCTGGTCGCCCCGGCCTGCGTCCGCTCCGAGCGGTCCCTGGCCGTGCAGGGCCAGAGCGGCCCCCAGAAGGAGGGCGAGGACTGCCTCACCCCCCTAGAGAAGGCCGACGGGCCGGTCGAGCTGGAGGTGTGGCACGCCATCAACGCCGTGGCCAAGACCACCCTGGAGGAGCTGGCCGACGAGTTCAACGCCTCCCAGGACGACGTGCGGGTCACCGTCCGCTCCCAGGGCGTCACCTACGGCGAGGTGCTCCAGGCCTACATCCAGGGCGTGGCCGGCGGGCAGCTCCCCGGCCTGCTCCACGCCGACGTGAAGGACCTCCAGGTCCTCATCGACACCCGCACCCTGGCCCCGGCCCAGGAGTGCTTCGACGCCGAGGGCATCGAGCCCGACGTGATCCCCGCGGCCCGGGCCGCCCTCAGCTCCGAGGGCACGTACTGGCCGGCCCTGCCCACCGTGTCGAGCAACATCCTGTACTACAACCAGTCGCAGTTCGCGGCGGCCGGCCTCGACCCCGACGACCCCCCCGGCACCCTGGCCGAGGTGGAGGAGGCGGCCGAGGCCCTCAAGGCCTCCGGGGTGGACAAGCCCCTGGCCCTGCTGCTGGCCAACGGCTTCGTCGAGTACTGGGTCGGGGGCGTGGGCGAGCAGATGGTCAACCACGGCGACGGCCGCGACGGCCTGGCCACCGAGGCCACCTTCGACAACCCGGCCACCCGGGAGGTCCTGGAGTGGGTGTCCCGCATGGTCCGCCGGGGCCTGGCCCAGCCCCACGCCGTCGGCGGCGTCGACCAGTTCCTGTCAGTGGCCACCGAGGCCTCGTCCATGGTCATCGAGACCTCCACCGCCGCCACCACCATCGAGGCCTTCGTGGGGGGGCAGAGCGTGGACACCGGAGGCATCGACGCCCCCGAGCTCGACCTGGAGGGCCTGACCCCGGCCGCCGGCCCGTTCCCGGGCCTGGAGGAGCCGGGCCAGGCCCAGATCGGTGGGGGGGCCTTCTTCATCCCCTCCACCAACCCCCCGGAGGTCCAGGCCGCGGCCTGGGCCTTCTCCCGGTTCATGGCCTCCGAGGCCGGCCAGGTCAAGTGGCACACCAAGGGGTCGTACCTGCCGGTGGGCCAGGGGGTGGCCGAGCTGCCCGCCATCCGGGAGTTCTGGTCCTCGGGCCTGGCCGGCCAGATGCTGGGGGTGGCCTCCGAGCAACTGGCCGGCGTCGATCCCGAGCGGGTCGGCCCGGTGGTCGGCCCGACCACCGACTACGCCTCGATCATCGAGGGGGCCCTCAGCCGCATCGCCTACCAGGGGGCGTCGGTCGACGCGGTGATCGCCCAGGCCGACCGGGAGCTCGACGCCGCCCTCGAGCGCTACGCCGAGGACAACGCCGGCGGCTGACCCCGGCCGGGCCGGACATCCCCTCCGGCCGCCCCGGAGATGGGCCAGACTGGCCGATCTGCCGGGGTTGGAACCGCCGAGGAGCCGCGTCTAGCATCGTCCTTCGGCCCGGATGGCCTTCGCGCCCCGTCGCGAGCGGCCGGTGCCGAACCCCGCCCTCTGGTCAGGAGTGGACCGCTGCCCAAGCCCAAGCAAGACGCGATCGTCCTCGAGGGGACCGTGCTGGAGTCGCTCCCGAACGCCATGTTCAAGGTGGAGTTCGAGAACGGCCACACGGTGCTGGCCCACATCTCGGGGAAGATGCGCATGCACTACATCCGGATCCTTCCGGGTGATCGGGTCCAGGTCGAGCTCACCCCGTACGACCTGTCCCGGGGCCGCATCACCTACCGGTTCAAGTAAGCCCCTCCGCCCGCCCCACGCCACGCACCTCTCCACGAAAGCCCACCATGAAGGTCCGACCCAGCGTCAAGCCGATCTGCGAGAAGTGCAAGATCATCCGTCGCCACGGGCGGGTGCAGGTCATCTGCACCAACCCCCGCCACAAGCAGCGGCAGGGCTGAGCATGTCTTCACATCCCACCACCCTCCGCGGAGGAGCCTGAGCCATGGCCCGCATCGCCGGCGTCGACATCCCTCGGGAGAAGCGCCTCGTCATCTCCCTCACCTACGTCTTCGGCGTGGGGACCACCACCGCGGCCCAGATCTGCGAGGCCACCGGCGTCGACGCCGACACCCGGGTCCGCGACCTGACCGACACCGAGATCAACAAGATCCGGGCCTGGATCGACCAGAACCTCAAGGTCGAGGGCGACCTCAAGCGCGAGGTCCAGCAGGACATCAAGCGCAAGATGGAGATCGGCTGCTACCAGGGCCTCCGCCACCGCAAGGGCCTGCCCGTGCACGGCCAGCGGACCCAGACCAACGCTCGTACTCGCAAGGGCCCCAAGAAGACCGTGGCCGGCAAGAAGAAGGTGCGCAAGTAATGGCCAAGCCGAAGCCGGGCGGTCGTCGCCCCCGCAAGCGCGAACGCAAGAACGTCAGCCACGCCGTGGTCCACATCAAGTGCACGTTCAACAACACGATCGTCTCCATCGCCGACCTGGAGGGCAACGTCATCGCCTGGGCCAGCTCCGGCAACGTCGGGTTCAAGGGCTCCCGCAAGTCCACCCCCTACGCGGCGCAGATGGCGGCCGAGCAGGCCGCCCGCCGGGCCATGGAGCACGGCGTCCGCAAGGTCGACGTGCAGACCAAGGGCCCCGGCTCGGGCCGCGAGACGGCCATCCGCACCATCCAGAACACCGGCATCGAGGTCACTGGCGTCAAGGACGTCACCCCCGTGCCCCACAACGGCTGCCGCCCACCCAAGCGGCGCCGGGTCTGAGGGAGAGACAGATGGCTCGCTACACCGGACCCAAGGTCAAGATCAGCCGCCGCCTCGGCGTCAACATCTTCGAGAACGACAAGGGCCAGCGCCTGCTGGACAAGAAGCCCTACCCGCCGGGTGAGCACGGCCGGGCCCGCCGGCGCCAGCCGTCGGAGTACCTGCTCCAGCTCCAGGAGAAGCAGAAGGCCAAGTACATCTACGGCCTGCTGGAGCGGCAGTTCTCCAACCTCTACAAGGAGGCCACCCGCCAGCAGGGCGTCACCGGCGAGAACCTGCTGCGCATGCTCGAGCTCCGGCTCGACAACGTGGCCTTCCGGGCCGGCTGGGCCTCGACCCGGCCCCAGGCCCGGCAGTTCGTCGGCCACGGCATGGTCAACGTCAACGGCAAGCGGGTCGACATCCCCAGCTACCGGGTCCGCAAGGGCGACGTGATCTCCCTGCGGGACAAGGCCCGGGGGATGATCGTCATCCGCCACAACCTCGACACCCTCGACCGGCGCCAGCCGGAGTGGCTGGAGGCCGGCGACGACGGCTTCCAGGTCACGGCGCGGGAGCTGCCGCTCCGGGCCCAGATCGACGTGCCCGTGCGTGAGCAGCTCATCGTCGAGCTGTACTCCAAGTAGTCCTCCCGCTCCCCCCAGAACTCGCTCTCACAGAAACCTGAGGAAGGCCCCCGATGCTGGTCATCCAACGCCCGTCCGTCGAGGCGCTCGACGAGGAGAAGGACAACCGCCAGCGGTTCTCCATCAGCCCTCTCGAGCCCGGCTTCGGCCACACGCTCGGGAACTCCCTGCGCCGCACCCTGCTCTCCTCCATCCCCGGTGCGGCGGTGACCGAGGTCCGCTTCGACGACGCCATCCAGGAGTTCGACACCATCACCGGTGTCACCGAGGACATCACCGACATCATCTTGAACCTCAAGGACCTGGTGCTCACCTCGCTGTCCGAGGAGCCGGTCACCGTGCGCCTCGACGTGCGGGGCCCGGCCGAGGTCACGGCCAAGGACATCCAGCTCAGCTCGGATGTCGAGATCCTGAACCCGGGCCTCCGTCTGGCCTCGCTCAACAGCAAGGGCCGGCTCTCGGTGGACATCACCATCGACCGGGGCAAGGGCTACCAGCCCGCCGATCGCGACAAGGGCAGCGCCACCATCGGCGTCATCCCCGTCGACGCCATCTTCTCGCCCGTCCGCCGGGTCGCCTTCGACATCCAGCCCACCCGGGTGGAGATGGACACCGACTTCGACGAGCTGGTCCTCGACATCGAGACCGACGGCTCCATCACCCCCCGCGACGCCCTGGCCTCGGCCGGCGCCACCCTCAAGGCCCTGGTCGGCCTCATCGAGGACATGAGCGACGAGCCCCAGGGCCTGACCCTCACCGAGGCCGACGGCGCCACCACCGGCTCGCCGGACCTGGAGCTGCCCATCGAGGACCTCGACCTGTCCGAGCGCCCCCGCAACTGCCTCAAGCGCGCCCAGGTCAACACCGTCGGCGAGCTCCTGGAGAAGACGGAGGACGACCTCCTGGCCATCACCAACTTCGGCCAGAAGTCGCTCGACGAGGTCATCGCCAAGCTGGACGAGCGTGGCCTGTCGCTGCGCACCCGCGACTGAGATTCGAAGGAGTATCGAGCCATGCCGGCCACACCCAAGAAGGGCCGCCGCTTCGGCGGTGACGCCGCCCACCAGAAGGCCATGATGGCCAACCTGGTGGCCTCGCTCATCGCCGCGGAGGGCATCGTCACCACCGAGGCCAAGGCCAAGGCGCTGCGTCCCATCGCCGAGAAGGTCATCACCAAGGCGAAGAAGGGCGGGATCCACAACCACCGCCAGGTCGTCGCCTTCCTCCGGGACAAGGAGGTGGCCTCGACGCTGTTCAGCGAGATCGGCCCCCGCTACGCCGACCGTCCCGGCGGCTACACCCGCATCCTCAAGCTCGGTCCGCGCCGCAGCGACTCGACCGAGATGGTCTATCTAGAGCTGGTGTAGGGGCCTGGGCCGGGGGGCTGGGGTCGGG
>DASQKY010000027.1 GCA_035630295.1 Acidimicrobiales bacterium
CGGGCAACCCGCGGCAGTCACCCGTCGTGCCGAAGTTCGATACGTACTCCGCGACCGGCCTGACGAACTGGCTGGCGGACCTGGAAGGGCAGCAGCGTGTGGTGCTGTCCGATGTGGCCGGCATCCTGCGCGGGCTGCTGACCCAGGTCGCGCCGCTGACGATGATCGCGATCCTGCTGGTGCCGATCAGCTACATCGTGTTGTGGCGCACCAGGTTCGGCCTGCGGCTGCGCTCCTGCGGGGAGAACCCGGTGGCCGCGGAGTCGCTGGGTGTCAACGTCTACCGCTTCAAGTACATCGCCGTGCTGATCTCCGGCGGTCTCGCCGGGATGGGCGGCGCGTCGCTCGTGCTGCTCAAGGACGGCGCCGACTACCTGGAGAACCAGACCAACGGCCGCGGTTACATCGGTCTGGCCGCCATGATCTTCGGCAACTGGCGGCCCGGCGGCCTGGCCGTGGGCGCCGGCCTGTTCGGCTTCACCGACGCCCTCAGCCTCCAGGAGGCCGAGACCACCCGCACCCTCCTCCTGGTGGTGGCCCTGGGTGCCATCCTGCTGGTGGCCCGAGCCCTGGTCACCGGCCGCTGGCGCACCGCCGCCGCCACCGTCGCCGCCGGCCTGCTGGCTGTCGGCTGGTTCTCGGCCATCGACCAACTGCCCACGGAGGTCGTCGTGTTCCTGCCCCACCTGACCACGCTGCTGGTGCTCACCTTCGCCTCCCAGCGGCTCCGGCCCCCCGCCGCCGACGGCCGGCCCTACCGCCGCGGGGACACGGGCTGATGGCCGGCACCGAGGGGGCCGCCGTGCCCTGGGACCGGTTGCGGGCCGAGGCCCGGGCCGCGGCGGAGCGGGCCTACGCCCCCTACTCGGGGGTGCGGGTGGGGGCGGCCGCCCTGGTCGACGACGGGCGGATCGTGGTCGGGTGCAACGTCGAGAACGCCAGCATCGGCCTCACCACCTGCGCCGAGAACGGCGTGGCCTCGGCCCTGGCCGCCTCCGGAGGGGGCCGCCTGCGGGCCCTGGCCGTGGTGGCCGGCGACGGGCGCTACCTGGCGCCGTGCGGGCGGTGCCGCCAGGTCCTGGCCGAGTTCGCCCCGGCCGACATGCCCGTCGACACCGGCGACGGCACCGTCACCCTGGGCGCCCTGCTGCCCGGCGCCTTCGGGCCCGACGACGTGGCCGCCCGCCGCGACCCCGCCCCCCCCGGGAGCTGACGGTGGCCACCGACATCCTCGACGTTCTCCGCACCAAGCGCGACGGTGGCACCCTCACCGACGAGCAGATCCGCTTCGTGCTCGACGGGTTCACGGCCGGCACCGTGGCCGACGAGCAGATGGCCGCCCTGTGCATGGCCGTGGTGCTGCGGGGCCTGGGCCCGGCCGAGCTGGCCACCTGGACCCAGGTGATGCTCGACTCCGGCACCCGCCTCGACCTCTCGACCCTGGGCCGGCCGGTGGTCGACAAGCACTCCACCGGCGGGGTGGGCGACAAGGTGTCGCTGGTGCTGGTGCCCCTGGTGGCGGCGTGCGGGGCGGCCGTGCCCCAGCTGGCCGGGCGGGGCCTCGGCCACACCGGCGGCACCCTGGACAAGCTGGAGGCCATCGCCGGCTGGTCGTCGCAGCTGCCCCTGGCGGCCATGCCCCGGGTCCTGGCCGAGGTGGGCGGCGTGATCTGCGGGGCCAGCGACGAGCTGGCCCCCGCCGACCGCCGCCTCTACGCCCTGCGCGACGTCACCGCCACGGTGGAGTCGGTGCCCCTCATCGCCTCCTCGATCATGGCCAAGAAGGTGGCCTCCGGCACCCGGGCCCTGGTGCTGGACGTGAAGGTGGGCTCGGGGGCGTTCCTGCCCGAGCCCGAGCGGGCCCGAGAGCTGGCCCGCACCCTGGTCGGGCTGGGCCGTGACCACGGGGTGGAGACGGTGGCCCTGCTCACCGCCATGGACACGCCCCTGGGCCGGGCCTGCGGCAACGCCCTGGAGGTCACCGAGGCCATCGAGGTGCTCCAGGGCGGCGGCCCGGCCGACGTGGTCGAGGTGACCCTGGCCCTGGCCCGGGAGATGGTGGCCCTGGCCGGCCTGGACGTCGACCCGGCGGCGGTGCTGGCCTCGGGCCGGGCCCTCGACACCTTCGATGCCATGGTCCGGGCCCAGGGCGGCGACCCCGAGGCCCCGCTCCCCACCGCCCCCGAGGTGGTGCCGGTGCGGGCCCCCGCCACCGGGCACCTGGCCCGCCTGGACGCCCGGGCCGTGGGCGTGGCCGCCTGGCGCCTGGGCGCGGGCCGGGCCCGCCAGGAGGACCCGGTCAGCCCGGCGGCCGGCGTGGTGTGCGTGGCCAAGCCGGGCGAGGCGGTGGCCGCCGGCGACGTGGTGCTGGAGCTCCACGTGGACGACCCCGACCGCCTCGACGGCGCCCTGGCCGCCCTGGACGGCGCCTTCGAGGTCACCCCCGACCCACCGCCGGTGCGCCCCCTGGTCCTGGACCGCCTGACCTGACCGCCACCCCAGCCCGTTCCGACGCACCACCGCACGAAGCTGAAAATGGCCGCGCCTCGACCCCCAGCGGGACCCCCCAGGGCAGTCCTAGGGTCCCGCCATGGCCGAGCGGAGCTTGAGAACGCTGTCCACCGGAGGGTGCTTCTTCGAGGGGCCGCGGTGGCGGGACGGGCGGTGGTGGGTGTCGGACTTCTACCGCCAGGGCGTCTTCACCGTGACCCCCGACGGCACCGAGACCCAGGTGGCCGAGGTGGCGGCCCAGCCCTCGGGCCTGGGCTGGCTGCCGGACGGCACCCTGCTGGTGGTGGCCATGACCGACCACCAGGTCCTGCGGGTGGCCGGCGACGGCACCACCACCGTCCACGCCAAGATCCCCGGGGTGCGGGGCCTCACCAACGACATGGTGGTGAGCGCCACCGGCCACGCGTACGTGGGCAGCTTCGGCTTCGACCTCATGGCCGGCGAGGCGCCGTCGCCGTCGCCCATCTGGTGCGTGGCCCCCGACGGATCGGTGGCCATCGCCGCCGAGGACCTCCACTTCCCCAACGGCTCGGTCATCACCCCCGACGGGTCCACCCTCATCGTGGGCGAGACCGTCGGGGGGCGCTACACCGCCTTCACCATCGGGGCCGACGGGCGACTGTCCGACCGGCGGACCTGGGGGGAGATGCCCCCGGCGGGCTCCGCCGGGGGGGTGCGCGAGGCCCGGGGGTCCACCGTCTCGCCCGACGGTTGCGCCCTCGACGCCGAGGGCCACATCTGGGCCGCCGACGCCCTGGCCGGCCGGGTGGTGCGCCTGGCCCCGGGCGGCACCATCGTCGAGCAGGTCCCGGCCCCCACCGGCCTGGGCGCCTACGCCTGCATGCTGGGCGGTGACGACGGGCGCACCCTGCTGGTGTGCCTGGCCCCCGACTTCTTCGAGCACAACCGCCGGGCCGCCCGGGAGGCCGTCCTGGCCACCACCACCGTGGCCGTCCCCCACGCCGGCCTGCCCTGACCGACCCGGCCGGGCCCGGACGTGTCCTCAGGGGGCCGGCGGCAGGAGGGCCCGGTCGACCTGGCCGGTGCGCAGGAAGGCCCGGCGACGGACCGGGTCGGCGAGATCGAAGGTGCACCAGCCCCACCAGCACGCCCCGGCCCCGGCCAGCTCCAGCAGGACCAGCAGCGGCACCCCCCGGTCCAGCTCGGGCAGGCCCCCACCCCCGAACGACCAGCCGAAGAACGGCCACCAGAACAGCTCGGCCCGGGTGACGGCTCCGTCCAGGGCCAGGTGCAGGAAGAGCCCGATGGGCAGGCCCAGCCACCGGCGGCGGACCAGCCGTCGGCGCCGGGTGACCGCCATGACCACGGCCAGGGCCAGCACCGCCCCGGCCAGGGTGTGGAGGGCGTGAGGCCCACCGGTTACCCCCTCGGCCAGGGGCAGGACGGCGCCCAGGGCCACCACCCGGTGGTCGAGGGCGGGGCTGCGGAACACCAGCCACACCACGGCCACCGCCGGGCCCACGAACCAGAGCAGCACGGCAGGCGGCCGGTCAGCGGACCAGGAGGCGGCCGCACTCCTCGCAGTGGACGCGGGTGTCGTCGGGCAGGCCCCGGATGCGGTCGCGCTCCATGGCCGAGAGCTGGAGGTGGCACCCGCCGCAGGTGGTGCCGTGCTCCAGGCGGGCCACGCCGATCCCCCCGTTGGCGGCCCGCAGCTCCTCGTACTCCGCCAGCAGGTCGGCGGGGACGCTGGCGGCCACCTCGGCCCGGCCGCCGAGCACCCGGTCCAGCTCGACGTCGATCTCGGCCTCGGCGGCGGTGATGCGGGCGGCCAGCTCGGCGGCCCGGGCCTCGAGGACGGCCCGCTCGGCGGCCACCTCGATGGTGGCCGCGTCCACCGGCTCCCGCTCGACCAGGAGCTCCAGCTCCCGGTCCTCCAGCTCGGCGATGCGTCGGGCCCGCGACGCCAGGTCGTCCTGGAGGGCCTTGAGCTCGCGGGGGTTGGTGACGGTCCCGCTGTAAAGGGCCTGGTCGGCCTGGACCGACTTGGCCCGCAGGCCGGCGATCTCGTCCTCCAGCCGGGCCTGGTCGCGATCCAGGCGGTGGCGCTCGTCGTCCACGGCGGCCTGGCGCTCCTGGACGCCCCGCAGGGCCGCCGCCACCTCGACCGCCTCGGCCCGCTCGGGCAACCCCTGGCGGCGCGTCCGGAGCTGGGTGGCGTGGGTGTCGGTGGCCTGCACGGCGAGCAGGTGCTCCATGGCGTCGGCGGTCATCGGGGCATCGGGTCCTCTCGGGGCCAGTCAGCGCCGAGGGCGCCGGAGGCAGGAGCTGGGGCGGTCGGGATCGCGGAAGCACAGGCGGCCGAGGCCGTCCACCGGCTCCGGTTCGGGGAACTGCTCGATGGGCTCGCCCTGGGCGATCAGGCTCATGGCCGCCCCCCAGGTGGCCGCCGGGTAACGACCGCCCTGGGCGTCGCCGCCACCGAAGCTGAGCCGCACGCCGCCCACCGTGGCCCCCATCCAGACGGCCATGGCCAGCCGGGGCGTGTAGCCCACGAACCAGATGTCCTTGGCGTCGTTGGTGGTGCCGGTCTTGCCCGCCGCCGGCTGCCCGTTGTCGGGGGCGGCCCGGCTGCCGGTGCCGCTCTCCACGTTGGACTCCAGCACGTCGGTGACCAGGCGGGCCACGTTGGTGGGCAGGACCCGCTCGGGCCGGGCCTGGTGGGCCAGGACGATGCGGCCGTCGATGTCTTCGACCCGGTCGATGAAGTAGGGCGGGTTGCGGATGCCGTCGTTGGCCAGCACCGAGTAGGCGGAGGCCATCTCCAGGGGGCTGATGTCGTTGGTGCCCAGCGCCATCGAGGCGTTCTCGGGGTTCAGGGTGGAGGTGACGCCCATGCGGTGGGCCAGGTCGGCCACCTTCTGGGGGCCCACGATCTGGTTCAGCCGCAGGAAGGCGCAGTTGGACGAGGTCAGGATCTGGCGGCGCAGGGTGGTGACGGCGCCCCGGGAGCCGCCGAAGTTGTCGGGCGGGTCCTCGCCGTAGCCGGGGACGTCGCCGCAGGGGCCGGTGCCGTCGACGGTGTCGTCCGGGGAGGCCCCGTCCAGGATGGCCTGGGTCAGCACGAACACCTTGAACGACGAGCCCACCTGGCGCTTGCCCTGGATGGCCAGGTCGAACTCGTAGCGGTCGAAGCCCGGGCCGCCGACCACGAACGGCACCGCCCCGGTCCGGGGGTCGACGGCGGCCATGGCCGCCGTGCCGAAGCGGCGGGCCCCGGTGATGGGGTCGGGCGGCAGGGGGAAGGTGGCGTCGCCCGAGTTGTTGGGCAGGGTGGTGTTGCGGGCCTCCAGGGCCTTGAAGTACTTGGCCTGGTCGAAGGTGGTGTACACCCGCAGGCCCCCGCCGTAGAGCCGGTTGTACCGGGCCGTCGGCGTCCCGCCCAGCCGCTCGTCCTCCAGGAGCTGCCGGCGCACCTCCTCGACGAAGTAGTCCTGCGGGGCGCGGGGTTCGTTGGCCTCGGTGGGGATGGGGTCGAACTTGGCCACGTCCGCCACCTCGCGGTCCAGGCGGCCGGTGGCGATGAGGGAGTCGAGCACGGTGTTGCGCCGGGAGAAGGCCCGGCTGCGCCGCTTGAACGGGTCGCAGGACACCGGGCACCGGATGACCCCGGCCAGCATCGCCCCCTCCGACCACGTGAGCTCGGAGACGTCCTTGTTGAAGTACACGCCGGCCGCCGCCTGCACGCCGTAGGCCCCGGCCCCGAAGTACACCGTGTTGAGGTAGCGCTCCAGGATCTCGTCCTTGGTGTACTGCTCCTCCAGCTCGGTGGCCAGCACCGCCTCCCGGATCTTCCGGGCGAAGTCCTGGTCCTTGTCGCCGATGGAGTTCTTCACCACCTGCTGGGTGATGGTGGAACCGCCCTGGTCGACGCCGCCGCTCTCCAGGTTGGCGGTGAAGGCCCGGCCGATGGAGCGGGCGTTCACGCCGTTGTGGCTGTAGAAGGCCGAGTCCTCGGCGGCCAGGACCGAGTCGACGACGGTGCGGGGCACCTTCTCGATGCCGACGAACTCGCGGTTCTCCTCGGCCACGAAGGTGGCCATGAGGTTGCCGTTCACGTCGTAGACGTAGGACCGCTCGGACAGGCCGCCCAGGTCGATGCTGCCCCGCTCGAAGCGGTGGGCGGCAGCGATCTCGGCCACCTTGGGGGCGATCACCACCAGCGACGTGGCCAGGGTGACGGCGCCGACGGCCGTGATGAGGCCCAGGCGGGCCAGCCGCCCGGCGTTGGTGAGGATGACCCTGACGACCTTCACGCGGCTCCCGACGTTAGTGGTCGGGCACGGCCAGGGCGGCGGCGGGACGGGCCCGGGTAGCGTGCCGGGCCATGGCCCACGCCCGCCCCTTCCGCTTCGGTGTCCAGCTCTCCACCGCGCCCGACGGCCCGGCCTGGGCCGCCCTGGCCCGACGGGTCGAGGAGCTCGGCTACTCCACCGTGTTCATGCCCGACCACTTCGGCGACCAGCTCTCGCCCACCATCGCCCTCCAGGCCGCGGCGGACGCCACCACCACCCTGCGGGTGGGCAGCCTGGTCTACGACAACGACTACCGGCACCCCGTGGTGCTGGCCAAGGACTGCGCCACCCTCGACCTGCTCTCGGGCGGGCGGCTGGAGCTGGGCCTGGGGGCGGGCTGGATGACCTCCGACTACGTGCAGTCCGGCATCCCCCTCGACGAGCCCAAGGTCCGGGTCGACCGCATGGTCGAGGCCGTGGCCGTGCTCAAGGCCGCCTTCTCCGACCAGCCGGTGACCTTCCACGGCGAGCACTACGCCATCAGCGGCTACGACGCCCGGCCCAAGCCGGTGCAGAAGCCCCACCCGCCCCTGCTCATCGGGGGCGGCCTGAAGCGGGTCCTCTCCTTCGCCGGGCGGGAGGCCCAGATCGTGGGCATCAACCCCACCATCCCCAACGGGGCCGTCGACCACGAGGCGGCCCGCTCCGGCACCGCCACCGAGACCGACAAGAAGGTGGCCTGGGTGCGGGAGGCGGCCGGCGACCGCTACCCCGAGGTCGAGCTGAACGCCCTCCACTTCGCCACCATCGTGACCGACGACCGGGCCGGCACCATCGAGATGATGGCCCCCCTGTTCGGCATCCCCCCCGAGGACGTGGCCGACTACCCCCACGCCCTCATCGGGACGGTGGACGAGATCTGCGCCGACCTGGAGGCCCGCCGCGACCGGTGGGACCTGTCCTACGTCGTGGTCCAGGGCGACAGCCTCGAGGCCTTCGCCCCGGTGGTGGCCCGCCTGGCCGGCACCTGATCCCACCGCCCGTCACCCCGGCCCGCTGACACCGGCCGGCGTAGGCGCCCGGCCGGTCAGGGCGCGTGGGGGGCGACGATGGCCTCGACGCCAGCGGCGAAGCGGGCCACGTCCTCCTCGGTGGTGGCGAAGCTGGTCATCCACCGCACCACCGAGGCGTCCAGGTCCCAGGGCCAGAAGAACGACCACTCCTGGAGGGGGGCGATGGCGGCCGGGGGGAGCCGGGCGAAGACGGCGTTGGCCGCGGGCTCCCGGTCGATCTCCACGCCGGGCCGGCCCGCGGTCCGCTCGGCCAGCACGGCCGCCATCGTGTTGGCCTGGCGGGCCAGGTCGAGCCACAGGTCGTCGGCCAGCAGGGCGGTGATCTGGGCGGCCACGAACCGGGCCTTGGACGGGAGCTGGCCCGCCTGCTTGCGGACGAAGCGGGCGTGGGCGGCCAGCTCGGGCCGGAGGTGGACCACCGCCTCGCCGTACATGGCGCCGTCCTTGGTCAGCCCGAAGGTCATGACGTCCACGCCGGTGTCGCGGATCATGGCGGCCAGGCCGGTGCCCGTCGCCGCCAGGGCGTTGGCGATGCGGGCCCCGTCGACGTGGACCACCAGGCCGTGGGCGTGGGCCACCTCGGCCAGGGCGGCGATCTCGCCGGCGGTGTAGACGGTGCCCATCTCGGTGACCTGGCTGATCGACACCGCGGCGGGCTGGGGGTGGTGCTCGGTTCCCAGCCAGTGCAGGTAGGGGCTCAGCGCCTCGGGGCGCAGCTTGCCGTCCTCGTGGGGGACGGGGATGACGGTGGCCCCGGTGAAGCGGGCCGGGGCGCCGCACTCGTCCACCACCACATGGGCGGTGTCGGTGCACACCACGGCCTGCCAGGGCTGGAGCACGGTGGCCAGGCCGACCACGTTGGCCCCCGTCCCACCCCAGCACAGGGTCACCTCCACGGGGGCGTCGAAGCGGTCGCGCAGGGCGGCCACGGCGGCCGTCGTCCACGGGTCGTCGCCGTAGGCCAGGGCCGGGCCGTGGTTGGCCGCGGCCAGGGCCTCCATCACCTGCGGCGCCACCCCGGCGGCGTTGTCGCTGGCGAAGCTGCCGGCCGGCGCGGGGAGCGTCGAGGTCACGGCATCACCCTAGGGAGGCCGGCCCGGCCGGATCGATCAGCAGAGGAGCTGAACGTGAACGACGGCGACGTTGAAGTACTCGTCGGAGGCGGCGGTCCGGACGACACCCACCGTCTTCAGCTCGGTGTCACCACACTCGAACCCGCGGGCCGAGTCAATGCCCAGAGCGAACCGGGCGTAGGCGTTGGCTCCCGGCAGATAGCTGCCGATCTCGACGCCACCACGTCCCAGGGCGCTGGCATCGAAGGAGGCGCCTTCGGGGTGGGAGCCATTGGCCAGTCGACCTGACCGGTCGATGATCGAGGAGAGCGGTGCGAGGTTCACACCCATCGCCACGTCCTCTTGCGTCCCGTCCGATCCGTTCCGGTACACCAGCATGAGCTCGACGACCTCGCCCGGGCTCACAGGGGCGACATGCTTCCCCCAGCAACCGCCCTTCCTGATGAACAGGTCGACGCTGAGCGGGTCCTTCTCCGGCTGTCGCACAGCCTGGCAGTGGCGAGGTGGTTCTCCATCGAAGGCAGCATCCGGACTGATCGGACGGTGGGGACCCCGGTCCAGATCCGCCTGGTTCGGCCCCTGGAGGATCGCCGTCGTCACCGCCAGCAGGATGGCCACTCCGGCGAGAGGCAGCACGCATCGCATGAGCCATGTGGGTGGCTGGACGAACTGCAGCAGCCACCCAGCCAGCAAGGTGCTGAGCGCGGCGCAGACGGCCAGGAGAGCGACCACTTCTGCAAGCTAGCCCCGGATCGGAAGATTGATCGCTGGTACCGTCGGATCATGTCTGATCTCCAGGTCTTGGTGCTCTCGACGGCATCGAGCCTGGTGGTCGGGCTCGTCCTGGATCGACTGACGCGGCCGAGGGCGCCCGTCCTCAGGTGGCTGTCGCTCGTCGTCCTCCTGGCCGTCGGCGTCGTCGTCGTCCCTGTCGCCGTCGAGCACCTCACCGAGGACCGGATCGCCGCGGGCCAGACCGAGATCAGCTCCGTCCTCGACGTCCGGACCGATGGGGATGCGTGGGAGTCCGAGGCGTGGGTCGAAGAGGGCGACATCGTCGAGTTCCGGTACAGGGTCGAGAACGCCGGGGCGCGGGCCAACAGGTTCGTGGTCGGGATCAACCTGGCTCCACGGCTGGACCCGATCGAGGACTCGGTCCGCATCTACGACCAGAGCTCCCCGCAGGGCCGGCGCCAAGCCGACGCGGGGCCGGAGGGCGGCGGCCGGGCCCTCTTCCACGGCGGCATCGCCCTCGCATCGGTCCATCGCCCAGGTGGCGTCTCGTACATCCGTTTCTCGGCCAAGCAGGTTCCGGTCGAGGGAGGCTGCGGCGACCTGACCTTGCACACCTACGGCATCGCCGGGCTCATCGACGCCGAGAGCCCTTCGAGCGAGGATCGAGCCGTCCTCCACGTGGACGTGGCTGACGACTGCCCCTGAGAGCGGGCAGGGCGACGGGCCAGCCCCGGTCGGAGACGACTGGAGCCAGCATCGACCCGACGTCCAGCGCCTCCCCGCCGGGGACCGGCCGCCACTGAGCTGGGCCGCCTGCCCCCGAGAGGGACGGGCAGGCGGCCACCAGCCCGTTTGCGCTGCCCGGGCGCCGCCCCCCTGCTGCTCAAGCACGGCACCGGGCAACGTCCGCCCCCGCCCGAGGAGGGGCGAGGGCGAACCGTGGATCGCTACCGGCCGAAGAGGTAGGCGATCACCAGGGTGAGCGGTACGTACGCCTCCCCCGACCGGCGCCGGCGGCAGCGCTGCCGACCGGGCCTGGGCAGGCAGTGGCCTGGATCGAAGCTCATGGGGTCCCCTCCCGAGAGACGCTCGGCACCGCCGATGGTCGGCCACTGACTTTATCAGTAGGCTGAGGTCGGAGTGAACCGGGTCGCGTCCATCACCTGGACAGGTGATGCCCGGCGGCAGGCGGGGTCAGGGTTGGTGAGGGGCCGTCCCAGGCCGTAGTTCCTTATCCATAGACTGTGGCGGTGAGGCTGGGAGGCCGGTGGGATGCGGCTTCGTGCCGCCCCGTCAGCGTCCCCGCGACCGGGCGGTGGTCGTGGCCTTCGGACAGCGCGTCCGGCAGCTCCGGCGGGCCGCGGCGCTCACGCAGGAAGGGCTGTCCGAGGCGGCGGGCCTCCACGCCACCTTCATCTCCAACGTCGAGCGCGGCTACCGGACGCCCACGCTCAGCACCATGCTGCGCCTGGCCAACGGCCTCGGCGTCACGCTGGCCGAGCTGGTCGAGGGCCTGGAGGACGCCATCGCCGACGAGGCCTGACCGGCCGCTGCCGGGAGCGACGGGATGAGACCCCCGCGGTCGCCGTCCAGCGCCTCGATGGCAAGGGGCCGTGGCCTGGACCACGTGGCCGGCCGACGTGGTCGTCGACCGCGACGGCCGCCCGCACCCGGGGGGATGGGTGCGGGCGGCCGAAGCGTGAGCCTCTGGTGGTCCGGCGCCGGCAGGAACGCACGGACCGGGCTCAACCGGTGCACCAATGAGGAGGCGGTGCACCGAGATCTGCGGGTTCCCCGTCCGGGCCGCCCCGTTCGGGGGGCGACCCGGGTGGGGTGGGGTCAGTCTTCGGGGTTGGGGTTGGTCTGGGCTCGGGTGGTGAACTCCTCGGTGCCGATCAGCTCGGCGTAGAGCCCGGAACGGTCGCCGGTGGCCCGCAGGAAGGCGATGCCTTCGGCGCGTTCCCCGGCGAGGGGATCACGGGCGAGGATCTCTTGGTAGGAGTCCCTGACCAGAGCTCCGAGAGGTTCGTCGAGGTTGGCGAAGGACCTGGTGACGGTCTTGCGGGACACGCCGTCGGCGAGGCGTTCGGTCCAGTGGGCCAGGCCGGCTGGGTCGGGGCTGCGGTGCAGGAGCCGGTCATAGAGGCGGGTCACGAACCCTTCGTTGGTGGACCCGGCTTTGGTCCAGAACTCCGGTGAGGCGGCGAGGTCGGCGAGGAGCCGGTCGTAGCGTCCGGAGGTGCGCAGCCGGCCGATCCAGTGCGCCTTGCCTGCTGGTTCGGCGTCGCGGCCGAGCATGGTCTGGTAGGCGTCGTCGACGACCATGCCCAGTGCTTCGTCCGAACCTGAGATGGCTCGGGCAAAGGACGCCGGGGAGCGACCCCCGGCGAGTTGGCCGGTCCAGTAGGCGAAGCCGGGAGCGTCGGGGCAACGACCCAGGAGCTCCATGTAGGTCAGCCGCACCACCGCGCCTTCACCAGCGACGGCGTGCTCGGCGCAGTCCAACGCTGGGAGGACCACGACCAGCTCGGTGGCCGAGGTGGTCGACGGTGCGACCAGGCCCCCGTTGAACCGGGCCCGCACCTGGTGCGACCCCGCCGGCAAGGTGGTCGTGATCGACGCCACGCCCTCCTCCACCAGAGCGATGCCCAAGCTCGTCGTCCCCTCCGGGCCACCGAAGAACTCCACCGACCCCGACCCCGACGACGGCGTCGGTGCCACCGTCGCGGTCAAGGTCACGTCGTCATCAGCACGCACCGGCACCGGAGCATCCACAACCAGACTCGTCCCGGCCACGGTCACGTTGCCAAGGAGGATCGGATCCACCTTCGGCGTGCACGCGAACGTCGAGAGCAACCCGAAGGTGGTGTTGGTGCCCGAGATGGTGAAGCGCTCCAACGTCACCGGCACCACGTCACCCGGTGCGCCGGTGAGCTCCGCGCTGCCCTGCTCGCCGGTGAAGGCGGTCCAGCTGTCGGGGAGCCCTTCCGGGGTCCCGTAGGTGTAGGTGGCGGTGTCGGCCGAGCCGGTCCCTCCGGGACCGAACACGAACTCGATCGTGTCCTCTTCGAAGAAGAGCATCGGGCCCACCGAGACGCCGTTGTCGCTGTACATGGTGACCTCGAAGTTGCCCAACGGGACACTCCCCGGGGCCCGGGTCGCGGGCAGGATCGCCTGCGCGTTCACCTGCACCCCGAAGATGTTGCCGTCCTCGATGGAACGGCACTCATACGAAGTCCCACGGCTGGGCAACACCTCGATCGCCACCGGATCGGAGTGACCCGGAAGGAACGATCCATCGCCCGAGTACACCGCAACGAGGGTGTGCTGACCCGGAGCGATGTCCACGGGAAGATCCATCTGCACCGCGATGCCGCCGCCACCGGCCGCCAGCTGCTTCTCCAGCGTCGGCTCCGATTGCCCGGGAGCGACGCCGTTACGCAAGGGCAAGGGCTGGCCGTCGAGGAGGAACTGCACCGTCCCCCCCGGCTTCGACGTCGTGGGCCCGCTGACCAAGACGTCGAGCTGCTCGGAGTAGCCGGGCCGGAGGGGCAGGCCCGAGTACGTGAACAGCTGGACGGTGGAGGGAACCCGGCCGTCGGCCACGACGAACACCTCGCCGCTCTCGGTGGCCGCAGTGGCCGACTGCACGCCCGTGCCCGGGTCGACCACCGCCAGGTCGAAGGCCACACGAACGGTCGACGCCCTGATCGGCGTGGTGACCGCGATCCGCACCTCCCGATCCACCGTCGTCCCCGCGCCGAGGGCGAAGCCCGTCGCCGGGCCGAGAGAACCCCGCAACGTCCCCGCGGTGTCGGTCAGGGTGACCGGCACCCACGCCCCGGCGTCGTTCTTGACCTCCACGTCGACCTGGTCGAGCGTCAACTGCTCGGAGGCGCCCAAGGGGTAGGTCGTCGCCATGGTGATGTCGAGGCGGGCGTTGTGGATGGGGCTGCCGGCGGAGGGGTTGGTGGCCGTGACCGTGAGCTCGGTGGGGGCCCCGTCCTTGGTGAAGTGGGTGGGCAGGTCGGCGGCGATGGTGGGGGTGGGAACGACGGGATAGGCCGTCGCAGGCGAGGTGGAGGGGTAGAACTCGGCGTCGCCGGAGTAGGTGGCGGTGAGCTGGCGGGTCCCGGTGGGCAGCTTGGTGGTGGTGATCTGGGCGGTGCCGTCACCTTGGAGGGGGGCGGTGGCGATGAGGGTGGAGCCGTCGCGGAACTGGACGAACCCGGTGGGGTTCGGGTTGCCGTCGGTCGGGTCGCCGTCGCAGTCCCCGGGGACGCCATCCGCGGTCACGGTGGCGTCGAGGGTGACCTCGTCACCGAGACGGACCCCGGCGGGGGGCGCGGCGACCAGAGCCGTTGCGGTCTCGCAGTCCGGGGGGGCGATGCGGGGCAGCTCACCCTCAACGGTGAGGGAGATGGCGTGACCCTCGCCCTGGAGCTGCTCGTTGATCGGCTCCGGGAGCGCCGGGTGGCACCGCGGATCGGTGGTGTCGATCGCAGAGATGGCGAAGTTGGGATCGGCCACGGTGACGGGCCGGGTCTCGAGGGGTTGGCCGAGGGGCGGCCAGGTGTAGGCCGAGGTGGTCCGCAGCTCCAGGGTGACCGGATCTTCTGGTCGGCAGTCGGCGACGATCAGCGGGTTGGGAGCGCCGGTGGGATAGACCTCGATGTGGAGATCGACGTCGATGTCGACATCGATCGAGAGGTTCCCGGCGCCGTCGAGGGTGCCGGTGGCCGTGCCCGGGTCGGTCTGGGTGAACGTGGCGGTGATGTGCACGTCGCCGTCGATCGGGCTGGAGATGTGTTGCACGAAGGAAACCGGGCTGGTTTCCAGTGAAGCACCGGTGATCGCGCCGGTCTCTTCGTCGATGGTCCCCTCGAGGGTGAGCGGGTCCGGGAGGCTGGCCGGCTCACCGTCGCGGATGGTCAACAACCCCCCGCCGGGCACCAAGGCGAGCTCGAACGGCGACGCCGCCCGCCCCTGACCAGGAGCTGCGCTACCTACAGCTCCGAGTGGGGGGGGGGGGCAAAAGCGAAGGCGAGCGTTGACGCCACCACCGCCGCTACCGCAACCACTGAACATCTGGACAACATGTCTGGGGATCCCCCCTGTCGAAGAACAATCCTGCACAACACCATTTGGCCAACCCACAGGCCGCCAAAGTGCCATCCACCACCATGCCCAGCCCAATCTTGCCGAACCTGCGCGAAACGCTCTCATTCAGAAGAATACAGTTACTGCCAGTAGCGCGTTCACCCAGCCCACGCGCCTTCCCGCACCGCCCACGACACAGACCGCCACGGACGGACGATCAGCGCGCAGATCCCGCAAGGTTCCCTTGCCCACAGTCCCGCCCCAACACCGGCAAGCCCACGACGGACTTCTGGCTTGCTGGTGCCAACACCCACCCGCCTCTCAGGGAGAAACACCCCATGCTCTTCAGCCATACCACCGCGCCCTGGCGCGCCCCCTCACACCCCCGACGACCCCGCGCCCTCGCCCTGACCATCCTCGGAGCGCTCGCCCTCACCATCACCGCAGCCGCCTGCGCCCCGGCCAACCCACCGTTCTGGCAGCCCGGCACCGCCGTCGTGGCCGACACCCCCATCGGGCCACTGGTCCCCATCCACTGGAGCGCCACCAACGGCGGCGACGCCGCCCAGACCTACCAAGTCGACATCAACGGCGTCGCCGTCGCCCTCCTCCCCGCAGCCACCCGGGCCTGCATCCTCACCGGCCTCAACCCCACCACCACCTACACCGTCCGCATCACCGCCCACGCCAACGGCCACCACAGCCTCGAAAAAGGCGGCACCGCCGGCGACCGCACCACCACCGTGACCACCCCCGCCGCCGGCGGAGCAGGCACCGTCAAGGGCTGCCTCCCCTTCGCCGACACCAACACCGACGGCATCCCCGACGACGACGACGCCGACCGCCTCCCCGACGCCGTCGAGACCAACACCGGCACCTACCTCAGCGCCTCCAACACCGGCACCGACCCCACTCTGGTCGACACCGACAACGACGGCCTCACCGACGGCGACGAGGTCTTCGGCCGGACCGGACTCAACCTCAACGCCATGGGCGCCCGCCCCGTCCACAAAGACCTCTTCGTCGAGACCGACTGGCTCGACGACCCCGCCTGCCCCACCACCGGCCACCGCCCCACCCCCGGCGGGCTCACCCCCATGATCGACGCCTTCGCCAATGCCCAAGTGGCCAACCCCGACGGCACCACCGGCATCCGCGCCATCGTCGACTACGGCCAAGGCGGCCTCTACACCGGCGGCAACGTCATCGCCGACACCGACGGGCGCATCGCCAACAACAGCGCCGGCTCAACCGAGTTCACCACCCACAAGGCCACGCACTTCAACCCGGCCCGTAAGGGCGTCTTCCACTACGCCATCCTCACCGCCTACCGCGGCGGCAACGCCGAGTTCGGCGGCGACGACCTCGTCATCGGCAACGGCTGTAACGACAACGACAACATCGAGTTCGCCCGGGTCCTCATGCACGAGCTCGGCCACAACTTCCTCCTCAACCACGGCGGCTGGACCATGCCCAACAACCCCTTCCTGAGCACGCCGGACGAAAAGCCCAACTACAACTCCATCATGAACAACCTCTACGCCCGCACCGGTCCTGACACCAACTGCGACGGCATCGGCGACGGCGGCATCGGCTACTCCTACGGCACCAACGCCGACCTCGACGAAACCGACCTCAGCGAGACCAACGGCATCTGCAACGGCGTCGACATCGACTGGAACGCCAGCGGCCACATCAGCAACAACGTCCAAGAAGACATCAACGGCGACGGCAACATCAACTATCCCCCCTACATCGGAGGCCCCATGCTCCCCCTCGACGACTACGACGACTGGAACCGCATCGAAACCGCCGGCCTCCGCTCCTTCAGGAACAACGCCGACTGACACCCACGATCCCCCCCAACTCACCAAGAACATGACTGGCCGCCCGCACCCAGGAAGGGTGCGGGCGGCCACGGTGTGAACCTCAGGGACGCTTGGTGGTGTCGGAGGGAGACGGGCGCTCCGTAGCGGCGGCCCGGACGGAGAAGGACCGAGACCGAAACGACCCCCAGGCGGACCTGGGGGCCGGCGGACCTCGGCGAACACTCTCGCCCTCACCATGGTGGATGACGTGGGTCTGGGAGAGGTCGCCGTGGTGGCCCTTTCCAGGTGGAGGCCGCGGCGACCCAGCCGCCCCGAACCCAGCGGGCAGGGCCAAGAGGTCGTCGCAAGGCGCCCGACAGGAGCACCCCGGCGGCTCCGCAAGCACACCAGGCTGCTGCCTGAACAAGTCGACGAGCTGGTAGCTACCTACCGAGCCGGCGCCAGCAAGGCCGCTCTGGCTCGCCAGTTCGACATCAGCGATACGACGGTGCGGGCTCACCTTGAGCGCCGAGGTGTCGCCTGAAGATCGCTCCTCCGTGTCGCCCTCTGACGAGATGTACTCTCAGGGCACACCCATGGGAGGGAACCATGACCAGTGCTTTCGCCGGCTACCCGGCACCATTCGTCTACGACGAGCCCGACGGCAAGAAGACCCAGCAACTGCTGTGGGGCGACTACGTCAAGCTCGGTGACGAGGTGCGGGGTGAGTGGCAGCAGGTAGCCAAGGCTCGCAACGAGAGCGGCTGGATGCGCAAGGCCGACCTCCAGAAGGAGCGGTTGCTGGAGATCAACTTCGTCGATGTCGGCCAGGGCGACGGCTGCTTCGTCGTGACGCCAGGCGACAAGCGGATCCTGATCGACGCTGGCCTGCGGGACAACATGTTCTGGTACCTGCGGTGGCGGTTCAACCTGCGCCAGCACCCGGACAACGTGATCGACATCGAGCACGCCATCATCAGCCACCCGGACTCCGACCACTACCAGGGCTTCGACGCCATCCTCGACAGCCCGCAGCTCTCGATCGGCACGCTGCATCACAACGGCCTGATCGACCACGAGGGCAATCAACGCCTCGGTCCCACCACGACCGTCGGCCGGCGCAAGTTCTACACCGACCTGATGACGACGAAGACGAAGCTCAGGCGCAGCCTCACCGGCATTGATCCCGGGAAGAAGTACCCGGCGCTGCTGCGCAAGGCACTCAAGTTGGACCGCGTCGGTGACATTCAGATGCTCTCCAGCCTGGACAGCTTCCTGCCCGGCTACGCCTCTGGCGACCTCACCATCCAGGTACTCGCCCCGGTTCCTGAAACCATCGAGCGAAAGCCCGCCCTGCGCCGGCTCGGCATCGACGGTGTGACGAAGAACGGCCACAGCGTCGTCCTGCTGCTGACCTACCGCGGGGTGCGATTCCTGCTGGGCGGCGACCTCAACCGAGAGGCCATGGAGTACCTGCTCGAGCACTACGAAGGGCAGGGCAGTGAGGAAGGCGACGGCACCGAGCACTCCGTGTTCCGGGCCGATGTGGCCAAGGCTTGCCACCACGGCAGCGCCGACGTGTCGGACAGCTTCGTTGCCGGCGTCAACGCCATCGCCACGGTGATCTCCAGTGGGGACAACGAGCCCTACGCCCACCCCCGGCCGGATGCCCTTGGCCTGATCGGCAAGCACGGCCGGGGCGATCGCCCCCTGATCTTCAGTACGGAGCTGGCTCGCTCGCCAAGCGAAGCCGGGCAGGGCCCAGAGCGGCTGCGGACCACCCGTGCGGCGGCACTGGATGCGGCCCGGGTGGAGATCAACGAGGGGAACGCCTCGACCGAGGAGCAGCCCGGTCACGTGGCTGCCGCCTACCAGCGCGCCATTGCCGTCTACGGCATGATCAACGTGCGCTCGGATGGTGAGCGGGTGATCATCGCTCAGAAGCTGGAGCGAGACTCAACGGCTGGCAAGCAGTTCGACGTGTCCTGCCTTGAACCTGACGATGAGGGCAATCTGGTTTACAACCCCAAGCCCAAGAAGGCTGGCTGAGGTTGTCGGAGGACGGGGCCAGGTCAGTCAGGCGGGTTGAAGGGTCAGCCCCTTATGTCACTTCGGTACGGCGCCGTTGACGATGTCGTCTTTGGTCAGCTGAGCGTTGTGCAAATCGTCGCGCACGTGTTCCAATTCGTCGGCCAGACGCATCCAGGACTCAACGTAGGCGCGGTCCAGGTTCCTGGCGACCCCGAGGTCGATCAGGCTGCGGCTCTCTCTGGCAAGCATGGTGAGTCTTGCCAGAATGTCTTGCTCTTTGGTGGTTTGGTGTTCAGTAGTAGTATCTTCCGCCATAACCACTCTATAGTGCGGCATGTTGCTGGATTAGTCAATGGCGGTATGCAGCAATGTAATACCGCACTATTCATCAGCTGTGGAGCTGCTCACCACTGAGACTTGTTCCCGGCTGACATGCTTGACAACGGAACGCGTCAGGCCGTTGCCGGTACCTATGTCGTGATGATGACTTCAATCTCGGCCTCGGCAGCACCCTGAATCTTGACCCGCTTGATGTCCGGGCCGACATCCCCTTCCCACGACACCTGCCTCTCTGCAATGTCGGTAGGGCCAAAGTCAGGCGTCTCCACGACCAGGCGCAGGGTCTGGAGGTCTGGCTCGTCCACAACTCCATCCGCAACCGGCACCAGCTTCAGCTGCTGACTGCTGCTGTTGAGCTGGCACGTCCCCACCACTCGCAGGTTCGGATCATCCGTACCCGGCATCCGGTTGTACCAAGCGGACCAGTCGTAGCAATCCATCAGGACCCCTCCCGTATGTAGTGACCGGAGCACTGTAGAGGGAGATGGCAGGCCTTGCCTGGACATGTCCTACGGGTACCGCTGCTTGAGGACGAGTGCACCAAGCGTCGGGCCGCCGCCCCGTACCCCAGACTCACCTGGTGCCCCACCTCGTCGCCCTCTACGCCCGGATCTCACGAGACGACATCGGTGAGCAGACCTCGACTGCTCGGCAGCTCCGGCTCTGCCGCCAGTTGGCCGACGAACGGGGTTGGCAGATCGTCGGGACTCACGAGGACGTGGGACGGTCCGCTTTCGCTCCAGGGGTCGTGCGAGGCGGCTACGAGAGATTGCTCGACGCCGGCAGGTCGCCCTTGTCGATGAACCGGTACAGGATGCGGGGGGTAATGCCGACGGCCTTAGAGGCTTCGGCGGTGGACAGCCATTCGTCGACACTGTCAGTCACTCTGGTGATGTTACAGCACCATCCAGGCCCGCTGACAGAAGGTGCCGAGGAAGGTATCTCGGGTGCCTTGGTGTCGCGCTCCTGAGCGGCCTGGCCCTCTCAACGGCTCAAGTCAGCCCGAGCAGTCGCGGGATGGAATCCGAGTGGGTTTGCTCTTGACCACTCGGAGTTCGGCCCACCCATCGCCAACTTGTCTGACCGAGACCGTATAGACGCATTCCTCACCAAAGTGGGTCTGGGCACCGGGCCACAGATCTCTTACCACCTCTGGATGAACGACACCTTTTACGTCGGTCAGGATGAAGGTTGCGAGTGGAAGACTCTCGTCGAGCACATTGGTCTCTGCGAGGATGACCATGAGGTCACCATCGAAGATGTCTGCTACCGCAATGCCATCGCTATGGTTAAGGGAGAGACGAACCAAGTAGGCACAGTCTCCATCCATGGACCAGGTCGGGCCGGAGTGATCCTTGGCACTATGCATGGCACAGTCGGAATCTGAGGCCGTAGAGCCTGCCGCCACCTGCTCGATGCCGTTCGACTCAGATTGGCCCTGAGCCACAGAGAGCGCCAGCAGAAGTACGGTCACCGGAACGATTGACTTTCTCGCCCATTCGCCCTTATGGGTAGCCAGCCAGCTCCAGCAGAGCCAAACTTGCAACCAGAATGGTGATAGCTCTGACCGAAGTCGAGTATCAGCTAGGGCGATGACTTGCTCGATGAACCCTCGATGTGGAGACTCGCCAGACACCACAGACTGAGTCTCAGTCTCAGTTTGGTCTGGCGCGCCAGTGGGTGGCACTCCTGACGATAACCCTGGAAGCTGAAGCTCCGCTGAATTCCCTCCCCCCTCCCCGGCGTGCAACTGGCCAAGCCCAGAAGTGGGCTGGCGCCTGAAAAATATGGCCGCGTAGCGGATGATGAGAAGTCCCCCCTGGACTAGGTGTCGTGGATGACGCGCCAGAGGAGAAAGACGATCCCCCAGAGGTGTCACCCGGCACCCTAAGAAACGGAGATTGCGATACATGCGCGGCCACCCCCCAACCGGAGTCGCTCTCTCACATGTGCAATTCATGACGAGATGAGTCAAGAATAACCCGCAAGTTCAAGCAGAAAGTTCCGATAGGTACGACGAGTAATGATTCCGAGATGCATTCTCGTGAATGTCAACGTTGTCGATTCCGCAACGCTTGTGAGGGGGACGTTTGTCGTACAATCGAAGTTGTAATGACAAACGCAGAACTCGTTCAAGATCTCAAGCAATTCATCACTACAACTGTCGGTCAATCCGAAGAACGGTTGTGAAGTGAAATGCAGCAGCTTCGGAAAGAAACGCACGCTGGCTTTGCCGGTGTGGGTGAAGCCGTCGAAAATCGGGCCCAGCAGCAGGACAGAGACCATGCTGAAACCACCCGGCGGCTGGATGACCACGAAGGTCGGTTGCACCGCTTGGAACGCCGGGCGGCGTAGGTACTGGATCGTTGGTGACCAAGGGCCCAGAGCCGCCAAAGGCCGAAGGTCCACCTCAGCTCACACTTCGACCTCTACCATCCATCCAGTCCAAGGCAGGCTCTCACCCCACCCCTCCCGAGCTCGGCTGCGTTGGGCTTCGACTCCAGGGGCATCAGGAACCAACACGTTCCCACCCAGGCAGGCCTTCGTCAGTCCTCCCGTTGAGAGCGCAGCTCCTCCGAGAGGAGGTGCCCACGGAGGCCGAGCAGCTGGGCTCGGAGCTGCATGCCGTTGTCCCCGGTGGCCACGATGACCGAGCCCTCCCCCACGATGGTCTGAAGCAGCTCGCAGTGGCTCAGGATCTCCCGATCGCCGTTGTCGTGCGTCACCGGATCGGTGCTGTCGGCCATCACTTGGAGGTCAACTGTGGAGGTGACCGGGACCACGGCCGTTGGCTCGGCTAGGCCGCGCAACTCGCGTAGGCGGCGCAGGGCAGCCTTCGCTCGGCGCCGGACTCGCTCGTCTCGGGCGTAGGTCTGGGCATCAAGCTCGTCGATGACCGGCAGCGGCAGCACTAACCGCACCCGCCGGGCGCCGACTTCCTTGCACCACGGCAGCTGGTCGAATGGGTCGTAGTGCAGGAAGACGTTGGTGTCGGGCACCACGGCGACGGTGCCGGCGGGCAGTTGGTGAGCATCATGGAGCTGCTGCAGCGCCGCAGCGTGACGCGTGAGGTACTCACGCTGCGCTTCGACCTCGGCTTCGATCAGGTTGAAGGCGCGCTCAGCGCCGTACCGCAGGCTCCGAAGGTGCCAGTACCGCACACCGATCAGGTGGTCGATGGGTTCACGAGCCACGAAGAGTGAGCGCAGCTGTCGCTCGGCTTTCTCCACCCACTCGATGTACCGAGGAAGCACCTTGCCCACCGGGTGTCCGCCCTGGGTGATGGCGTTGTGGGCTTCAAGCGCCAGAATGTCGAGCTGGCGGGCGGCCTCAGCACAGGTTCGTCCTGGCTTGGGCCTTAGGTGGGTCATTGTGGCGACGGTAGCGGAGGCGCCAACTCAACGGGGGCGAAGCTTGCCGGTCTACCTTCATGGCATCAAGGTTCAGGCCTCGGGCCCGCAAACAAACTGTTGTGGGTTGGCCGAGGGCGGGAACTCCACAACCTGAAGCTCAAGCCAAAAGGTGTCGGTCCTCCGAATGGTGAGAAGGTAGTCACATCCCGGGCCGTAGCCGACTTGTTGACCAGCAGCGAGCGGGCCCACCACGTAGGGAGCGGTCTGACCGGTCAGATCCGAAATGGTGAACGTGGCGAGGTGCGTGAGTGGCCCATCCGGAGGCGGGTAGCTGTCGAAGGATATCCCGCCAGCGGTCAGGAGCAGCTTGTTATCGAAGAGTTCGACTACCGCTAGGCCCTCAGTGTCGTAGTCATCAGACAGTCTCACCATGTAGCCACCCTCGATTCGGACCAGCCACTCGTCCTCCGTCGTGGTCTTCGCAGTGGGGATCGTCGTGGAACTCTCGGTCGGTGGCGCCGTACTGGTCGTCGTTGAAGTAGGCAGACTGTCAGAAGAGGTCGTGGTGCTCGTTGAGGTCTGACTGTCCGCTACGTCGGCTTGAGCTTTCGACTCTGATGAGTCGCCGTTGAATACGGTGGCTGCCACAAGTGCTACGACGAACAAGATGGCGACTGGCCAGGCACGAGCCGACTTGCCAGCAGACATGAATAGAAAGACGGCCGTAGCCAAGAGAGCAAGGACCAGCAACCAAAGCAAACGTGGCAGCGAAAGGGTGATCTGCGCTAGGCCAACAAAGACGCCCGCAAATACGACGATGGCTCGCGCTACGCCGGAGTTGAGGGGACTCCCATCAGATGAGCTGGAGCCTTTCTTGGCCGGGCCCTTGTCCGAGTCGGGGGCACCCGAAGTGTCTGGCTCACCATCATCAGTCGTCAATGAAGTGTCTCATCTCTAGCTGATGCAGCTCCATCGCGGGCTTCTACCACGGACGTCACCGCAAGCGAGAAACTGCAGCTTGGCTTCCCGAACCAACTCCTGGGCCCTGAGCCCAGCGCCGCACCATAGGCACCAAGGATTGCGGTTGGTGCGCGATACCCCTCGCCGGAGTAGGTGCTCACCTCTGGTCGAGCCGCCACTGAGCGGCCTCACGGTGTGTATCCAAGAACAACGGCCGCCAGCGATCCTGCAGTACGGCCCACTCCACCGTCAGGTCCCGGCGACCGGCGCGGACCAGGCGCTCGAACCCAGGCTGTGGGGTGCTGGTCTCCACCAGGCGTTTGGCTGCTGCCACTGCGCCATGACGCTCGATCATGCTGGCCCATACCGTCGGGTCGTACCCCAGCTGGCGGCACTCTTCAATCGCCTTGAAACACGCTGCCTGAAAGTCGTCGGCTATTGACACACCATCAATCTGGCATACGCCCGTATGCATCAGCCTCCACGTTCACCAGCACCCCCACCTACGATCCCATCAAGCCCAAGGCAGGCCCCCTCACCCCACCCTCCCGAGTAGGTCTGCCTCGGGCTTTGAACTTTCGTCCTCACCGGGCCGCCTGCCCCGGAGAGGCGAGGGGGCAGGCGGCAGCCGGCTTGGTTGCACTGCCCGAGTCTCGCCCCCCTGCTTCCAGCACGGCACCCGGACAGCTACTCGCCCCCACCTCATGGGCGGGAAGCGATCACGCGGCCTCACTCCGCCGCCAGCTCGACCACAACGTCTCGCACGACCTCCCGGTCCACCACGGCGGCGTCGTAGCTCACCCACAGACTCGATGGGCCGACTAGCGCCGTCAGGATGTTCCGGTTGGTGCCGATCTCATCCGAGGAGAGGGCGCCCTCCCAGATCTCGACCTCCCCAATCGTCTCGGTGAGCGAGAGCCGGGGGTCCTCCCGGTTGCCGGCAGCGCTATCCAGCCCGACCGTGGCGGCCAGGGCGAGTTCGTCCACACTGACGCCATAGGCGCACTCGTCGTCCCGTAGGCGTGGCACGTCCTCGGTGAGCGCAGCTGCCAGCGCGTCGCAGAGTTCGGCCACCGTCGGGACACCCCCGGGTGGGGAGGCCAGATTGTCGATCACCGCGCCAAGATCGACCGGCAGGGGAAGCACACCAACCGTCCGGTCGTACTCCTCCGTCTCCACACCGTCGCCCGGTTGCGAGGTGTCCAGCTCGTAGTCCTCCTGGCGACCGCCACCAAGCTTGAGCACCAGCCAAGCGGCCTCTCCTTCGGCACAGGCAGCGGGCAGCTCGGTGGGCAGCGAGAAATCGACCGTTTGGTGCGTCGACGGCGCCGTCCCCAGCTCCTCAAGCTCGTCCCCGATGGCCTCTCCGGGCAGCGGCCGGTACCCCGAGCTGATCTCCTCCAGCGTTGAGCCGCACACCACCTCGGCCCCCTCGAGCCGGGCGGCTCTGCCCACCAGGCGGAGTTCAACCTCGACGCCGAGGTAGAACTCGGCATCGTTGCTTCGCTCGGCGCGGAGGTCAATCACCCTCGCTTCGACACCGAAGGCCGTGACGGTCTCGTCGAGTTCGGCCGCAGGCCTGAGTTCACTTCCTGGCCCAGCCTCCGCCCCTCGCGGTGAGGGCGACGGAGCAACAGCGGTAGTGGTGGCGTTCCCATCTGCCCGCGTCGACTCACCGTCAGAGGCAGGTGAGCCGCCGCAGGCGACCATCAGGACAGTCATGGCCAGCACCGCCCGCAGCAGACAGCGGCCTGCCATCGAGATCCCCACGGCGTTCTCCTCCCCGCCCCGGGCTGGGGCTGTCGCGCTGTGCCGGGCGACTGTACTGGACGCCAATGATTGGGACAAAAACAGTTGGGGCGCATGTTCTCTGGATGGGGAGGCATGGGACGTACTGGCGTTGGCACTCGCATGCCTCCTCCTCTGTCCTCTGCCACCACGACATTCGGCCAACGGGTCCGAGAGCGTCGCCACGAACTCGCGCTGTCCCAGGAGAAGCTGGCGGTCGTCGCCGGCCTGCACTGGACGTTCGTCGGCCAGGTCGAGCGAGGGCAGCGCAACCTCAGCCTGCACAACCTCCTCAAGCTGGCTGAGGCCCTGGGCGTGGATCCGGGAGAGCTGGTGCGGGGGTTGCGGGCGCCGTAGGCGGCGCGATCGCGCCGCCACCGAGCCCCGAAAGACGGGGGCCTGGCTATCCGGAGGTTGCCCGAGCTGGGGACAACCTGTCGACCGACCCTTCCCGGTATCCACAGCCTCTAGCCCTAGCGATCCACACCCCTCAGTCCAGTACCGTGGAGGCAGCGAGGAAGGCAACGGACGCCGACGAAAGGAGGTTGCGGGAGTGACGCATAGGACGATGTCCTACGCCGGAACCACCTGGAAGGCCTAGATGATGAATGCCAACGCCGTAGCTTTGGTGTTGGCATTGTCATCGCTCGTTGGTGTGACCAGCTTCGCCTACCTTCTTGTCGCACTCACCCACGTGGTGAGGAAGCGGGCGGAGCATGTCCACGAACTTGAGGTTGGAAAGGCTGGCTCCCGGCTACACCTGAGAGTGAAGTTGAGCAAGCTGAAGTCAGGTGACGAAGCGCAAGTAGCAAGAGCGAAAGCCCCCGAAGATCGTGACTAGCAAGCCGGTCCGTGCGACAGCCATTTGCCGAACCTGGGCGAAATAATTACCGCAGTGCCCGGAGAAATCACGTAGAGCGGGATCGTCATCAGCAAGGAGAAGATGCCCGGTCCCACAGGGGCCGGGCATCTCTGCATTGGAGTCGTCCACGAGACGACGGGGAGGCGTCAGCCGCCTTCGTCCAGGGCCACGATCACCTGGTTGCAGTCCTGCACGATGATCTGACTGGTGGTGTCGAGCTGTTTGGCCTGCGCGTCGGGCATGGCCGCCACGGTGCCGGCGTAGGTCGAGCCAGCGGTGATGAACCCGGTGAGGACGTAGGGCACGAGGTACTTGAGTGCTCGGACGGTCAGCGATGCCGAGACGGGATCCACTCGGCCCTTGGAGAGTTCCAGCAGGAGCGCGGCGTTGTGCTTCTCGACCTGGTCGAGAACGGCCTTGAGGGTGCGGATCTCGATTTGGGCTTCGCTCAGCTCGCCTTGGACGTAATGGAAGTCGGCTTGAAGCTGGGCGATATAGCGCTTCAGTTCTTCGTTCTCGATGACGCCGAGCTGAATGCGAAGGTGGAGTGACTCAATGAGGGCTCGGTCGGTGGCAGGCCGAGGGCCACCATGCTTACCCAATAGGCCTTCGAGCCATCCATCTATCTCTTGAGCAAAGAGGGGGGAGTCTATGTGAAAGAAACGAACCAATTCTATAGGTATGCCGCCACAACCCAGCACCTGATCGTAGTCGTCAATTATAAAACCCAGCTTCGACAGGTGGCCCGACACGGCACCGCCCGTTCTACTAATTTGAGAAGTCACGGCCGATATCTCTGAAAGTGCTAAGGGTACTTGCAACATTAAATATGCATCGTAGGGGCCGACAGTGGCGTAGGGGCCAGTTTTAACTATCCAGTTATGGTTTAGCGATGCCGCCTTCACAATTCTGCGAATCAGCGCCTGATGCTTGGAAGCAATTCTCTTCGAACGAGAGCCGCTCGCTGCGTGGCCGATGTAGACAACGGGGAGCGGGGTCATGCTCAGCTCATCAATGGTCATTGAAGCCATGGACCATGGCACCGGCCCCTACGGCGGTCAGAAGAGCAGACCCCAACATGGCAAGGCTGTTTGGGTCCGCAGCAATGACGAGGCTCGCCAGCGTCGAGGCACCGGTACCGGCTGCCAGACCACCCATGCTGCCAATGATCTGATTTCGCCTACTCGTCTGACGCCGGTAGAGCCTGCCGACGGCTTCTCTGATATGAGTAGGTGAAGCTTGCTCGGCGCCATATCGGTCGGCCAGCTTGCCAGCTTCGTCCATGAGATCCTCGGCGAACTCTTGAACGCGTACCTGAGTTTCGGTATACCCCGCAGGGGAGGGCTGAGGAACACTCATGTCAAATGTTCCCCCGGCTCAAGGGTGGTAGTAGATGGCCACGGCGGTCGGTCTTCGCCTGCCTTCAGCTGATCGAAGTACAGCTCGATCTCTCGCCTCATTCGTGATTGAGCCGACTCGCCTCTGGAACTAGCACCATCATCTTCACTTGCTCCCGAGAGCCTAGGAAGAATTAGCGCGACGATAGAGCCAGTGAAAATGGCCGCTGCAGCTACAGCCAAGGCGATGACTACAGAACTAAAATCCGAACCTTGGCCCTCAAGATCCGCGGAGCTGGACACCACCGTAGTAGTGAACGCAGCAAAGGACGTGGTGAAGAGGCCCGCAGCCAGAATGTGCCAGGGCGTGAAAATCTCATCGGATTTTTGCAATTCAAGCCGCCGCTCGTACAGCTTCTCCCTTTCTGATGCCGAGAGCTCGTGTTCAAGCTTCTCGTGGGTTTCTCTTAGCTCTTTTCGCTGCTCCCGAAGGCGCTTAAAGAACCCAAACACAGACCAGTCACTCCCCATGCCCAGATATTAGCAGTGAGTGTCCGGAGCTTCAGTCCCGCTCGCGAAGTTCGTCAGGAGCCGGGATGCCTGTGGCAGTGGGCTCGCTCTCCGGCTCGGTGATCTCGCCCACCAGGTCGAGCACGAAGGCGATGTCGGCCTCCAGTGCCGCCCTAAAGCTGGCCTTGTGGTGCACGCGCCGGTGCGGACAAAAGACCGCCGGTGCCCTGCCCTGACAGAAACCCACCATGCCCTCCCAGGCTCCAGTCCGGCATCGCCTGCCGCACGAAGGGCGGGACATTATCAAGAGACTATGGTTCAGCGTCAAGGGGTTGGGTCTGATCCCCGTCGTGCCCGCCCATCAGCGCTCCCGAGATCTGGCGGTGGCGGTTGCGTTTGGCAAGCGAGTGCGGGAGCTGCGCCTGGCAGCGGGCATGACCCAGGAGGCCTTGGCTGAGGCCGCCGGGCTGCATCCGACGTTCATCTCCAACGTGGAGCGGGGCTACCGGGTGCCGTCGGTGCCGACCATGCTGCGATTGGCCCAGGGGCTGGAGGTGGCGGCCGGGCGGCTGGTGGAGGGGGTGGAGGGGTAGGCGACAGTTCACGCGTGGCGGCACTTGACGGCTGTCCGCCTGAGAAGTCGTGTCGCAGACCCGTGACAGACTGAGCGGGATGGTCAGCTACGACAACCCGGCAGTACGCCTCCACCGGCTGATGAACGGTGTTCTCAACTTGAAGGGCCAGGGCACCGCCCCGATGCGGAAGTTCTGGCCTGGCCTGCTTGGTCTGGGCGGGGACGACGACCCGATGGAGCTCCTCCGCCGTCACTCGGTGGCTGCTCTATGGCCGAGTCAGGTACAGCAGCTCCTTGTGGAGTACCTGCCGCAGGAGGATCACGAGGACTACGCCGCAGCCTTGCGGCCCTGTGTCGTCGTCCTGGGCGCGAGCCTCGATAGTCGCCTTGATGGAGTCAAGCGCCAGCTCAGCGAGGCCATCGTTACCAAGCTGCAGTACTGCGCCCGGGATCTGTCGAGGGAGCTCAAGCAGGAAGCGATCCAGCACGAACAGGTGCAGACTTGGCTCGCAGAGGTTGAGCAGCTGGAGCGGGAGATCACCGCTTCCGACCTCCCGGCCCAAGTGCGAGACAACCTCCTGCGGGCACTCCTACAGCTGCGGCAAGGCCTCCAGGACTACTTGTTCGCCGGTCCAGATTGGTTGCGGCAAGCGGCCGAAGCTGCGACGGGTGCCGTGATCCTGAGCCTACATAGGCACAACCTTGAGCATCCCGAGGATGAGATAACGAAAGATTCCCTGGCCGATCGGGTCTTCCAAGTGAGCACGAGGGTTGCGTTGGCGGTCGCTCTCGTCAACGGTGCCCATCAGCTCACGTCGACGCTGGGTGCAGCCATCAGGGCGCTGCCGGGGTGAACCCCAAAGGACTCACGAGTCCGAGAGCCTGCGCCTCACAGGGCTTCCCAGCTCCTCCTGCCCTCGGTCAGTAGACCCGCCGACGCGACCGCTCACGGGCGCCTTGCGCGCCATGACCGACAGCGCCATCCTCGCTCGCCCCAGGGACCCGGAGGCCGGTGCGGATGGCAGACGAGATCGAGACACGGCTGCGGGCACTTGAGGTGAGCTTGGAGCTGCTGCGAGCAGCGCTCGGCGGGGAGATCCGAACCCGCCGGCTAGCCGTGGTCGATGAAGAAGGCGTTGAGCGGGTGGTGCTGGGGGCTGAGGCCCGAGCCGGCACGGTGCTGGTGCGGCTGCCGGGGCCCGCTGGCAGAACTACGGGGATGGAGCTGTACGCCGCAGAACAGGACGGTGGCCAGTCGGAGGTAGGGCTCTACCTCATCCGTGACGGGGACGTGGTGTGCCGGTGGGGTGAGGGGTGAGGTTCACAGGGAGCGCTCACGACTCGACTGCGGTCAGCTCGGCCTCGTCGATCCAGTGCGAGAGGAGGCTGAGGCAGGCGAGCTGTTCTACGGCAAGGTCATACGGGATCTGGTGATCGGCCTCGTGCGCTACCGGATGACGAATGCCCGCCACGCAGGCCTGGGCCAGGTGCAGGAGGCCCCGCTGCCGGCTGCGCCAGGTGTCGGTTTGCTTGTCCCCCGGGAGGTGAAGCCGGGCGCGCTTGGTGGCATCAGGGCCGAAGGCCTCAGTCACCAGGTTGTCGTCGCTCAGGTCCGGGCGGCCGAGGCGCTGCCGCAGATGCGCGTTGATGGCCTTCCAGGCGGCATGGAGGGCCTCGTTGTGCTGCCCTGATGACCACAGGCTCCTGGCGGACTCCCACACCCGGGGACTGAGATCGAGGAGTGGTGCAGATCTGACGCCACTGGCACGCAGGTCGGCCTCAAGTTCTTCGCGGTCCTGAAGGATGCCGATGGCGGTCCGGACAGCAACGGCAGCCTTCTGAGCGCCAGACACGGTCGTGAGCGGGAAGTCGCCGAGGCCGGGGCTCAGCTCGTTGCAGATGCGCCGCACCGAACCGACCTGACGACCGATCTGATCCTCGACCTCTCGTTGACGAGCGGGCCGGATCGTGCCGAGCTTCCCTTTCTCGCTGGCGACCGTGAGGAACGCTTCAAGCCGTGCGATGAGCGCCTGGGTCGCTGCCTCCTCGTTTATCTCCTCCATGTGGCTGTAGCTCCCTCGGGTGTCGCCTTCGCTGTACCTGA
Source organism: Acidimicrobiales bacterium (assembly GCA_035630295.1). Classification (NCBI taxonomy): domain Bacteria; kingdom Bacillati; phylum Actinomycetota; class Acidimicrobiia; order Acidimicrobiales; species Acidimicrobiales bacterium. The sequence goes on from DASQKY010000027.1 coordinate 30,415, forward strand.
ACGCCGGAATCTAGTCAGCTGGGGGCTGCCGGCTACTTTGCGCTGCATGGCGACCAAGAAGATCATCGACGGCATTCGTAGCTACCTGGACTCGCTCGGGCAGAGCGACAAGCCGGTTGTGAACCGAGAAGCCGTCAAGGCACTCAAGGCTCAGGTGCGGGACGAGACGGACAACATCAACAAGCTCAAGCTGCTGGCCGAGCTGGAACGCGAAGAAGCCGGAAGAGTGCAGGACCACTCAGGCGAGCGAGCGGTGTTCGTGGCTGAGGCCAAGGCCTGGGCTGAGGGTGAGGGCATCCCGGTGAGCGCCTTCCAGGCGCTTGGGGTGCCAGACGAGGTATTGAAGGAAGCCGGCTTCGAGCTGCCAGCTGGGGGCCGGGGCTCAGGCAGCAGCCGGGCAGGGCGTAGCGCCGGCACGCGAGCCCCACGCATCCCCATCGAGGACGTGCTGGCCGCAGCCCAAGCACTGCCGGCCCAGTGGAAGCTGGCGGACTTGGCCGAGAAGCTGGGGCGCGATGCAACCACGACGAGGAACTACGTCAAGAAGCTGGTGGAGCAGGGGTCGGTGGTTGAGGTTGGGGATGACCCCGAGCATGACGGGCGTGGGCGGGCGGCGAAGGTGTACAGGATGGCCTAGCTCCCTCTGGCCTCTATGCATTAGGCGGCCCAGCGTCCAACAACTCGTCTCAACTGCCGGGGTTCAGGTCCTGCATCTAAGGGCAGGGCACGATGCAGGTATCTCCGGTTAGGCCAAAGTAGGAGATCGCCCTCCTGCCAATAGTGCGCGACAGTGATCTCCGGCCAATTCATCATCGCAAAAAGACGCTCGAGAACAGGGAAGCTGTCCTGTAGGGACCAATCCATGAATCGCTCTACCGTCGCGGGGCTGACGAATAATGCTTCAACTTTGCCTTCAACAAGTTGAATGACTGGATGAGAAGCACGAATAGTTGAAGAGCTACCAGCCGCTTCGAGTGAATAGTAGGCTTCATGAGTGGCCATGAGCCTCCGGAGCATATCGCGAAATCCGTCCGAAAGTAGCGAAACGAGACCGGCGCCATCGGCAAATAGGCTGGGCAGTGAGGCCGTTCCTGGATGATCACAGTAGAGTGCAGACCAAGTCGGTGGCTCATGAGCGAAGCTTTGGTCGTAGTGCCAGTTGATCGAACTTGCTACAAAGCCAGCCTCAGACACAACGGTCGTAGGTGCGATGCTCTTATCTGGCGGAAGGGCAACCGGCTCAAAGATCGGACCAAGAACTGCAAGGACGTCTAGTAGCTCGAGATTTGAGGAGAACCCTCGGACTACAGTAATGCATCCACGCTGGGCCAATTTCTTAGCAACACCCAAAGTCTCTACATAGTCTTGATCATCCACAAGGACTTCCCGAATTCTTGGCGGCAAGCTGATCTGCATCTGAGAGTCAGTCAAGTCGAGATCCACTCTGACGGCACCTCGACATGAGCAGCAAACTCACACAGCTCTCGCCATGCCAGTACAAGTACACAGTAATCTTCAACTGCTTCGCGTACACGCTGATCCATGGCCGGACCACGATCAGCGATCACATCGGCCACCGCCTTCAGGCGCCCAGCAAGATCGCCTGATGATGCTGCAGCTGCCGATTCGTAAACCTGCTGGGCACCACCACGCACCTCCTCAAGCTCAGAGCCGACCTGCTCGACCGCCTGACGAAATGAGCTTACGTATGATTCCGGATCGAACTGCACAAGACCCCTGTGGCGACTACGGAATCGTTGCATCTGCATATTGTGTCTCTGCCACACACGTCCCATCTGGATATACTCAACGTCCCGCATGGCGTAGTCTAGGTAAGCCGCAAGATCTGCCCGTGCTTCTCGGTCGGGCGCATATTGGTGTCGAACCTTGCGCGTATGGAAGATGAGTCCTTCGCCACTCCACCACAGCAGATCTTTCTGCATATAGTCGCAACCAATTATGCCAGTAGGCATCTCGGGCAAAACCTTAAAAACGGTTGATACCGCAACACACTCCATCTCGATACGATTGTCAATGTCAACCTCGAGGCGGTCATTGTCGTATCGAGTCGAGGGCTCTCTAATGAAGTAGTCGAATGCCTCTTCAGCAACCTCGGGCTCCTCGGAGCCAGGGCGGCCAAGCTGCTGGAATTCGACTAAATATCTCTTCCCAGCAGCCATTAGATCACGCCGATCGAAAGTCGGCGCACCGAATGAACTCGTCCCCACCATCTGCACTAGTGCACTGGGCGCTGGAGTAAACTCATCGACTCGCTCGATCCGCCCAGATACTGCATCGAGTGATTGCCCAATAAAGCTAGCCTCAAACTCGACTGGGAGTTCGCCAGCTCGGGCATCGTCTAGGTAAATATCTGAGTCGCGACGATGAAGTACCGAGCATCCAAGCGCACACCCCAAAATTGCAGCAAGATTCGGACCTCGCCCATAGGACGTACCCTGAGGCAGCAGCAGGGCTCTTAGACGGCTTCTCTCTGCTGGAGAAAGCTCAAGCTCGTCGAGCGTTAGATCGACTAATGCGCCGGCCCGATCTTCTGTCAAATGCAGCCACGAAATGCCGGCTGCTCTCCCTTCCTTGATGAGTACTTCTCGATGCTCTCTCGATTGCTCTGACCGAAGGCCATTCTCTATGAGACAGAAGACAGGCGCGCTGTGGCCCTGATTGGCGAGCCATTGAGTCTCCGCGAGGGCACAGCGAATAGCATCGCTTGCCATTCGATGCGTCGGAAGGTAAACAAGATTCGACCACTTCATCTTTGAAGACACCTCACACTCTCAGTTTACCACCCTCATTGTGAGGCCAGTAGCTTTGTTGTGACGAGAATCCATCCCACCCCAAGGTCCGATTAGTTCGCTTCATGGGTAGTCGTCGGCTTGTTGTAAGGTTCGGTAGGAGTATAAAAAACGTAGGCTACAGCAGCCGAAGGCAGCACCCACTCAGCGGTGTATACGGTCCGGGACTGCGTCGTACGTCGAGTACCCGAATCCAAGTCGGCGGGGCTCTTTGAAATACGAATGTTGCGAGTACGCACCGTTTCAACAGCGACAGCGTCAAGCTTAGAATCCGTAACGTCACAAGAAACTTCGAAACCTTGGCTGAGAGCACGCGGCTCTACGTGAACGTAGCTCGCTTCCTTCGGCGCCGGTAAACGAATTTTGGTTTCAACTAGAAATCTCTTACCGGACTGCGGACTGTACCTACCCGTCCATCGGACGCTGTCTGAACTCACATGAGTTTCATCCAGCTTAATATCCTCTAACGGCACGCCATTTACGGCGACGCTTTCTACCACAAAGGCCTTAAGTACTGTCTTAGGGTCCTCGTCAGGGGCGAGCCAGTACCTCCAGGTAAACACCTCTGGGCCATAGGTGAATTTATCGGTATCTTCCGATCTAAAGACTTGAAACACAAACTCAAATAGCTCGTTGGGAGCCGAATGGCGAGTTAAGGACTGCTCGAATAGCGCATGGGGTGGATTGAGCTTGTCCCTGGCGAAATACGTGGCCCTATAGCCACTAAGTATCGGCTGACCAGACAGTTGAGCCGCCGTCGAGGCCGCGAGCTCCTCAGCGTCTTGATTCAAGTGCGCGAGTATGATCTTCTTTAAGAGCACCTCACGATCTTCTTGGTTGAGAATTTCATCAATAAAGCGCTTATCGCCCGCGACAAGCGACACGGTATCTGACGCTACCCTGTGCCCAATACCATCTGCCGTGCGGCTGAAGAGACGATTGGCCGCCTGCTCGGCCGCCTGTCTGTTAAAGAACTCGTACACAATCCCGACGGCACCTAAGGCGAATAGACTTAGCCCTATATCTCTACGAGCATTGTTCCATCGTTGATCAGACTCAGTCGTGTACGTTAGCCCACTGTCCTTGCTCCTTAATTCTAGACCGTCCTCGCTGCCCCAACCCCAGATAAAGAGCAACACACCGACAAAGGAGATGGCTAGAGCCGCAACCAACAGTCGGAGATCGCGGATCTTGGCCGCAATGTCTGCCGTGCCCTCATCCGATCCGCTTGCGCTCCGTCCCTCCCGATCAGACATGCTAGTGACCGCCCCCTCCGCCACCACCGCCCCCGCGCCGCCCAAAGCGCATCCGTCTGAGCTTGTCATCAGGGATGCCGCCTCCGATACCTCCAACCGGTGACTTCGAGGTGTCGGCTACAGGGACTTCGGCTCGGTGTACTACAGACTCAGTTGCCATCGACCTTCCACCCTAGACTGCAGGGCCGTCCTGGAGGTGACGACGGCGTTCTTGCGCTATCGGCTCCGGCGACCGGATCGGTAGTAGTGATGATGTGGCGCCCTGAGTAGATCGCGAGTCGACACCGCATCTTCTGAAAGCTAAAAGGCAGGTCGCAGCAAGGATTCAACTTCGCACGCCCCAATCCTCATACAAACCACTCTCCCGCACCATCCCCACCGCCTCCGCCGGCAGCCGATACCAGTCCGCCACCCGCTTCCAGTCGTCATCGACCAAGGCGCAGAAGTCATTGCAGGCCGCCACCATGGCGTGCAGCTGGCAACCTCGATCGACGCCTGCATGGTGTCGGTGGGTTGGGTAGGGCTCCTGCTCCACCTCAGCCTCGGTTCGCCAGATGCAGCGGCACTGGGCCGCCCACTCGTGCCACTCGGCTTCAGTCGCCTTGCCGATCCGGTCCGTCTCAAGCAGCACCCGGAAGGGATGCAGTTCACCCCCGGCCTGCTCGTAGAGCCCCCGCAGGTAGGAATCGTCCCGTTCGTTGTTGGGGCTGTGCCAGCCGATCCGGTACACCGCGTCGGCCAGCTCCTGCTCGGCCCGAGCATCGGACAGCAGCCACATGCCCCCGAAGCGCTGCAGGTGCCGCTGCACCCCGACCAGGTAGCAGGTGAAGTGCCAGAGCGCCGTAGTCAGATAGCCGGCCGCCTGGTTCTCCTGGCTGTAGCCGAGATCGCCTGGGCCGTCGGTGCCTGGAACCCGGTCGTACGGCCGCCCCTCCTCGATGAGGGTGAAGCGGTAGGCGTTGAGATCGCCGGCCAGTCCCGTGATCGGGGTCCAGACCCGGTAGTAGGCCTCGAAACGCTCCAGCCAGGAGACGGCCAGCCGGCTGGTGGTGGGCAGGCGCCGCTCCAGGTTGAGGTGGGCCATCCGCTGCTGGTGCTGATGGGCCCGTCGCAGCAATGCGTCGGCCAGCTGGGTCAGGATCAGCTCTTGGGGGTCACGGCGGAAGCGAGCCTCGCTCAGCCCCCAGCGTTCGGCCGCCTCTCGCCGCAGCTGCGTGGGACTGTCTGCTCGGGTGCCGGGCTCCAGCCCGAAGATGAGCAAGGCGCATTCGCCGAGGCGTCCGCCGCCCAACTCATCGAGTCCGCGTCGGATGACCTCCTCGATGAGCGGCGCTTCGACCACCTGGTCGGGATCGGCCTCGCCACAGGCCCGTGCCAGACGGGTGAGGGCTGGGAGGTCGAGCAGGCGTAGGCGCACGATGCCCTCGCGGCGGATCAGGGCCAGCTCGCCCTTGAGGTCGCCGAACGTCGGCGGCGCCACACTCCCACTCCCCATAAGCGTGACAGTTGACCACATCTCGACCAGCTGTGCGACCAACCCTCCGACCAAGCCCCTTGATCCGATGCCCTCAAGCGCCGGCAGACAGCCTGCCGGTGAGCTTGAAGGAGCACGATGTCGAGCCTCATCCCCGCCTCGGGCGGGATACCCAACCCGCTGGAGGGCCGCAGCCGTCGGGCGCTAGGCCGCCAGCTTGACCGCCTGGATGTCCGCAGGGACCTGGCCCAGGCGCAGCTTGAGCACCAGGCCCAGCTGCAGGCGGCCAAGACCCAAGCGCTGGGCTACATCGGCAACCAGGCCATGCAGACGGTCACCTTGGTGTCGCAGCTGGAGGGCCAGCTCGGGCAGCTCTGCCCTCTGGCGGTCAGCCGGCTCCAAGGCATCGCCGACATGACGGCCCTGTCCATTGCCGACGTGGTGGCCAGCTCTCCCAAGCGTCTGGAAGGGGGGCGGGCATGTTCATCGTCGTGACCATCCTGGCGACGGCGCTCGTCTTCGCCTTGGCGGTGCTGCTCGGTGTCCGGCTGCTGCTGCCGGTGGTGAATGAAGCCAATGAGGAAGCCCGCATCCAGCGGGAGACTCAGGCGGCCTCCTGGCGCATCCACCAGTCCGCCACGCAGGCCTTCGGCGACATGCTTGAGGCAGCAAGGCAGCCGGAGCCGTGAACGGTCCGCCCGCCGGTTCACTGCTGAGCCGAGCCTGGGCTTGGACGCTGAGCCTGCTCTGTCTGGCCCTGCTGGCGAACTGGATCTGGGTGCTCCTCCGGCCCCTCCTACCTCTGGTGATCGCCGTTGGAGCGGTCCTCGCGCTCGGTCGGTTGTGGCGCGCCCGACAGGAGTGGTGAGCGATCGGTAGGGCAGGCCTTGCTCGTCTTCATCTAATCCCACCTCTGTTCTCCGCTGTTGTTATTGCCACAACGATGTATTCGCAGATCGGAGCCTTAATAAGACAATAGTTCGCATGCATTTCGTGCATGGGGCAGCCCTCAGGGGCGGCACAGGTAACAAAAATTTAACTCATTGAAAGGGGCTGGATATGAGTAGAACGTACAAAGACATGAAGATCCGGGTGGTCGGCAAGCGCCGCGAGCAGCCGGACGCTCGCAAGCTGGCTCGGGTCGTGATCGAGCTGGCTGAGGCCAAGGCCGAGATCAAGAGCGAGGTGGAGCCAGGTGAGCGCGGCGACCGCGCTGATCGCGCCAAGCGCGGCGAACCGCGGACCCGCGGGGACGCGGTGTGACCGCGCTGCTGAGCGCACCCCTAATCTGGTCCCAACTGACCTGGCCACGAGAGGTCGACGAAGTCGATCTGCACGCGGGGCTCCGTCAGATCGCCGGTAGCCGAGAGGTGCCGCTGGTGCTGCGAGCCGAAGGCGCTCACGGTGAAGTTCGGCACCTCATCGGTGGTCGCACCAAGCGGCCGGATCAGCTGTTGGTCCAGCATCTGAGCGGGGTGCGAACCGAACCGGCAGAACCACAGGAGGTCGGACAACAGGCCGTGGTGCTCGGCTTGCGCTTCTCCACTCGGCGGCGGGCTATCCGTAGTGACACCACTGAGTCCGGGGCCGCCAGCCTCGTTGCTGCTCTGGCCGGTACTCAGCGAGATGAGCGGCTCATTCTGGAGTGGGCCCTGCTGGCCTCGTTGGTCGGGGTGGCTGTGCCGAACCGACTCGATGGTGTCGGTCCAGATAGCTGGGGTCGAGCTCTGCTGGTGGCACCCCTCTGGGCGCCTGGCCGGGCAGATCCCGAAGTCCGTCGGGCCTTGGCGCTCAAGCGAGCCGAGGCCGGTTGGCGCACGGTGGGTCGTCTGGCCGTGGTAGCTGGCTCGACCAAACGACAGCGTTCTCTCCTGACCGGGGTGCTGAGTGCCCTGCGAGCGCTGGAGAGTCCCGGGCTCCAGCTAGTCGTCCGTCGCATCCGCCCCAGCAGCCTCGGTACGGCCGGCGTACTGACCGGTCGGCCGGCAGCGCTGTCGCTGACGGAGGTCCCGGCCTTGGCCGGCTGGCCAATTGGGGATCTGCGCCGCTTGCCGGTCCGGCGCCAGAGCAGCCGCCTGCTGCCGGCCCACCCGGCGATGCCCCACTACAAGGAGCGAGCCAACCAACGCCTCGTGGGAGTTGGCCAGCGGGGCAATGCCGACCGGGCCCTGGTGCTCAGCGTGCAGGACGCCCTACGGCATCTGCATGTCATCGGGCCGACGGGAGCGGGCAAGTCGACGCTGCTACTTGGGCTCATCTACGCCGACATGACAGCCGGCCACAGCCTGGTGGTGTTCGACCCCAAGGGAGATCTGGTCACGGACGTGCTGGCCCGAGTGCCTGACGAGAGACGAGGCGATGTGGTGGTGCTCGACCCGAGCGACCATGCGCCGGTCGGTCTCAACCCGCTGGCCAGTGGGGGCGATCCCGAACTGGTAGCGGACGGGCTGCTGGGCACCCTGCACGAGCTGTTCGCCAGCGCCTGGGGACCACGCACCCAAGACATCCTGCACGCCTGCCTGCTGACCCTGGCCGGGCGAGACGATGCCTCACTGGCTCTCATCCCGCTGCTGCTGACCAACCTGGGATATCGGGCGAGGGTCATCCGAGGGCTCGATGACCCGCTGGGCGTCGGGGGCTTCTGGGCGCAGTTCGAGCGACAATCCGAGGCCGAACGGCTGGCGGCTATCGGGCCGGTCAGCAACAAGCTGCGGCAGATCCTCAATCGCTCGGCCTTCCGGGCCGTGGTCGGTCAACTCCAACCCCGCTTCGATCTGGCCGAGGTCTTTCACCAACCCCGCATTGTCGTCGTCAACCTGGCTAAGGGACTGCTCGGGCCTGAGGGCTCGGCTCTGTTCGGTGCGCTGGTCTGGGCCCGTCTCTGGCAGGCAGCGCAGACCCAGGTTCAGGTAGCCGCTGAGCGGCGGCGCCCGGTGCTGGTCTACGCCGACGAGTTCCAGGAGTACCTGCGTCTGCCGGTCAGCTTCACCGACATGCTGGTTCAGGCTCGGGGCCTCGGTGTTGGCCTGACGCTCGCCCACCAGCACCTTGGTCAACTCGGTACGGAGGTCCGAGACACCGTGCTGGCCAACGCCGGCTCCCGAGTGTCCTTCCAGCTGTTGGCCGGTGACGCCGCTGTGCTCACCAAAGCCAGCCCGGACTTGGACGCCGAAGACCTGACCAGCCTGGGTAACTACGAGGTCTACGCCTCGCTCCGAGCAGGCGGCACGGCCACCGGCTGGATGTCGGGCCGCACCCGGCTACCGCCACCTGCTTCCGCCGATCCACTTCAGCTGCGCCGAGACAGCGCCGAGCGTTACGGCGTCCCGAGGCAGGAGACGGAAGCAGCCCTACGAGCCTTGCTCGACGAGCCAACCGGTGCTGAGAGGGCCCCCGTCGGCGCCAAACGGCGCCCGAGGTCCGAAAAATGATGCTGCCGCCCTCCCTGCCGATCGCCCTACCGATCGTGTCATCCTCCTCATCTCCATCCCCCCTGGTCATCCCCCCATTCCTCCCCTCCAGCCGCGCTGACTGTCTGTGCGCTGTCACGGCGCACAGAGAAATTGGGGATGCCTGGTGAGCGGGCGGCTTTCGGCCCAGGCGCTGAGTGAGTTGGCTCTGACGCTCAGTGAGCGTGATCGCCGCGTGCTCGAGCTGGCCTATGAGCTTCGACTGGTGTGCGCTCGCCACGTCGAGGGCCTCATCTTCACCGACGGCTCACCCCTGACCCAGGCCCGACGGACCAGATTGGCACTGGCTCGGCTGACGAATCTTGGTGTGCTGGCCCGTCTGGAGCGGCGCATCGGTGGGGTACGGGCCGGATCCAGCGGCTACGTCTACCGACTCAGCTATGCCGGCCGCCGGTTGCTCGGCCTCAGATCCGAGGCGGGTTGGCGAGAGCCCGGCCTGGCCTACGTCGACCACACGCTGGCCGCCGCCGATCTTCACCTGCGTCTGACCGCGGCCATCCCGACCGGTCAGCTTGAAGGCTTCGACCTGGAGCACGAACCCTCGGCCTGGCGACGCTTCACGGGCCTGGGCGGCGACCAGCAGTGGCTCAAGCCAGATCTGTTCGCCCGGATCCTGACGGCCGACTTCGAACTGTTCTGGTTCGTGGAAATCGACCGCGGCACCGAGGGCACTATCAGCATCCGCACCAAGGCCGAGCAGTACCTGGCCTACTGGCGGACCGGGGCAGAACAAGGCCGGTTCGGTGTCTTCCCCAGGGTGGCTTGGGTGACCCCGGATTCGCGGCGGGCCGAAGCCATCGAGCGCGCCGTTGCCGGCCTACCGCCGGCCGCCCAGGCCCTGATGGTCGCCACCACCGACCAGGCGGCCATCCACACCCTCACTAACAGCAACCCACCGGAAGGAGGTGACTCATGAAGAACAACCAAACACAGCGGCAGCGCTCTGGGCGTTGCCCCACGCACCGGAGCCATCGGGTTCCGGGCACTAACCATCGTCCCATCCTGCCGGACAGGCGGATCCTGGTAGGCGATGCACTCGCCGAGCTGCGGCGCTTGCCGACAGACTCCATCGACACGGTGGTGACCTCACCGCCCTACTTCCTGCTGCGCAACTACGGCGTCGCGGGCCAGCTGGGGGCTGGGGCATCAGTCGAGCACTGGATAGCCGAGCTACGCGCCGTCCTAACCGAGGTGGGACGGGTACTGAAGCCGGAAGGGACGCTCTGGCTCAATCTCGGCGATACCTACTCTCGGACGCCTCGCCATGGCGCACCGGCCAAGAGCCTGCTGCTCGGTCCCGAGCGGCTGCTGGTGGGTCTCCTGGCCGATGGCTGGCGAGTCCGCAACAAGGTGGTGTGGGCGAAGACCAGTGCCATGCCCTCCAGCGTCGGTGACCGCCTGTCTTCCAGGTGGGAACCCCTCTACCTACTCACCAGGTCTCACCGCTACTTCTTCGACCTCGATGCCATTCGGGAACCGGCGCGCTCCCGGGCACGGCCAAGCCAGGGCACCGGCGGTCAGTTCCAGAGTGAGGCCAAGAAGCCGGATTGGGCCGGCCCTGGCGCCGGCAGTAACTCGGGTCTGGCGAAGATGCGGGCCCAGGGCCTGACCAGCCACCCGTTGGGCAAGAACCCCGGCGACGTCTGGTCACTGGCCACCGCTGGCTACCGCAGCGCCCACTTCGCCACCTTTCCAGAGGGCCTCGTCGAACGCCCCCTGCTGGCCACCTGTCCCGAACGGGTGTGCCGTAGGTGCGGCAGAGCCTGGCGACGAGCCAACGCCAGCAGGCGGCTCGGCTCGCTCGCCGTGCGAGGAGAGCTACGAAAGTCCTGCCCTTGCCCGAGCCGCAGCTGGCAACCCGGTTTGGTGCTTGACCCGTTCATGGGAGCTGGCACGGTCGGCGTGGTTGCCCAGAAGCTGCACCGCCGCTGGCTCGGCATCGAGCTGAACCCGGACTTCGCCCGTCTCGCTGAGGAGCGCATTCAGAGGACGGTGGCTACCGGAGGGTCAAGGTGACCGAGCCGGTCCCCGAAGCGGCCGCCGCCCCAACCGGCGAAACCGCACCCGCAGCCTCACCTCGCATCTACGTCGCCAGCCTGAGTGACTACAACGCCGGCGTGCTCCATGGCACCTGGCTGGACGCCTCCGAGGATGTCGAAGCCATGCAGAGCGAGATCGACGGGATGCTGGCGACTTCACCCACGACTCGGCGCCACGGTGACGTGGCTGAGGAGTGGGCCATCCATGACCACGAGGGGTGGGGCGGCATCCAGCTCAGCGAGTACGAGAGCTTGGAGATTATTGGCCGGCTGGCCGAGGGGTCGGCCGCCCACGGTCCGGCTTTCGCTGCCTGGGTGAGCTTGGTGGGCACCGAGCAGGGCAGCAGCGTCGAGGACTTCGAGGATCACTACCACGGTCAGTTCGACAGCCTGGAGGGCTACGGCGAGTCGATGCTGGATGAGATGGGCGTGAAGCTCGATGAGCTGCCCGGGGTCCCGGAAGGGCTGTGGCCCTACGTCAGTCTGGATGCTGCTGGGTGGGTGCGGGACATGCAGTGCGGTGGGGAGATCGCTGCTGTGGAAGGAGAGGGAGGTGTGTATGTGTTCTGGGGGATATAAGGAGTTAGGACGCGTTGTGGAATCTACATTCCATATTCCAATACTCCAGCCCTGGCGCGATCATAGCCAATGACAAATATGAGAGGAGGTGCAAGATGGAAAGCAGGGAAATCAGTGTTATTGATCAGGCCAGAAGTCAACAGATATTCGAGATCCCGCCTGGTGACGCCAGCCAGAAAGTACGCAACAATGGTGGGGATGAATCTGTCTCTGAGGGTCTCACTGCTATGAAGCGTGCCGTCATCTACCTCCGTGTCTCCACCAAGGAGCAGGCTGAAACCGACTACGGCACCGAAGGCTTCTCCATTCCCGCCCAGCGGGAAGCCTGCCAGCGCAAGGCCGAGGCCCTGGGAGCGGCGGTGGTTGGCGAGTTCGTTGACCGGGGCGAATCTGCCAAGACTGCTGACCGACCTGAGCTACAGAGGATGCTCAACAGCCTGGCCGCCGAGGCGGTGGACCTCGTCATCGTGCACAAGCTCGACCGCCTGGCCCGCTCACGCGCCGATGATGTCGCGATTGCCCTGGCCATGCAGCAGGCCGGTACCCGGCTGGTGTCCGTCTCGGAGAACGTCGATGAGACGCCGAGCGGCAAGCTGCTGCACGGCATCATGGCGACGATCGCCGAGTTCTACTCATCCAACCTCGCCACCGAAGCTCGCAAGGGCATGCGCCAGAAGGCCAAGACCGGTGGCACTACGAGCAAGGCACCAACCGGCTACCTGAACGTGCGGGAAGTCATTGACGGGCGGGAAGTTCGTACCGTGGCAATCGATCCCGAGCGGGCGCCGCAGATCCGGTGGGCCTTCGAGGCCTTCGCCGGCGGCGAGTACACCTGTCGCACGTTGGCTGAGGAACTGGATCGCCGAGGGCTTCGCACCAAGGGCGGGCCCAAGACGACCCCCCGGGCGCTCACCCTGGCCAGCGTCCACGAGATGTTGCGTAACCCTTACTACATCGGCATCGTCACCTTCGATGGGGTGCAGTACAAGGGCCGACACGACGCCCTGATCGACCTAGCCACCTGGCAGACCGTCCAGAAGGTGCTCACTGACCGTCGTGCTAGCCAGGAACGTCCGACCAGACGGACCCACTGGCTCAAGGGCCTGCTGCGGTGCGGCTTGTGCGGCGGGGGGATCGGCCTATCCAACTCTCGGGGAAGCCGAGGCCAGGTGTACCCCTACTTCTACTGTCTGACCAGACAGCGGCACCACAGCTGCGAACTGCCATGGCTCCCGGTCTCAGCGGTTGAGGAATGGGTCCAGGAGTTCTGGAATGACCTGCCAGTCGAGGCAACCAGCATCAACGAGGTGCGCTCGGCCGTGGTCGAGCACATCGCCCTCACCCGAGAGCTGCACCACGAGGAGGTCGGCCGGCAACAGACCCGCCTGAGCGAACTCGACCAGCGCGCAGACAAACTGGTCGAGATGGCTTTTGCTGATGCCATCCCCCTGAAACAGCTCAAGGAGCAACAGGATCGGATCGCTCGTGAGCGGGCCCGGGCCGAGGAGATCCTGGCCGCCTGCACCATCCGCTTCGACCAACTCTCTGCCAGCCTCGATGATGCCCTGGCCCGACTGGACGATCCGGTCGAAACCTACGACCGAGCCAGCAACACGGCCCGTCGGGACCTGCTCGGCGCTGTCTTCACTGGTCTGTACCTGACTCCCGAAGGGATTGGAGGAGTCAATCTCAACGAGGTCTACGAGGTGCTATTGGCCGACGATCTGGAGCAGCGGCTCCAGGCCGAGCGCGAAGCTCTGGCTGAGGGCCGCCTGGCCGATCTGCTCCAGCCCATCCAGACTCACCCGGGCATCCAGCAACAGACCGATGCAGCCTTCGAGAGCCTGATGGCCAGTGCCTTCAAGGTGCCGACCTGGCAGCGGCCCATAGGCCCGCTGCCCTGGGAACAGAAGAACCCCGACGCTTTGCGCCGGGGTTCGAACGTGACGGTTTTGGTGGGCGTAACAGGACTCGAACCTGTGGCCTCTGCCGTGTGAAGGCAGCGCTCTAGCCGACTGAGCTATACGCCCCGGAGGCGGAGAACCTAGCGCGGCCGGGGCGGGAGCCCCCAAGCCCGATCAGGGGAGGCGGATGGCGGCCAGCTGGGTCGACTGGGCCACCAGGCGGCCGGCGCTGTCCCACACCTCGCACGTCTCGTCGACCTTGCCCCCGGCGATCACCCCGACCCGGAAGCGGAGGCGCAGCGGCCCGGGCCGGGGCAGGGCCCGCACGTAGGCGGTGAGGCTCAGCGTCGGCACCCAGCCGGTCATGGCCACCTCGAAGGTGGCCGGCGGCAGGGCGTCCACCGCGAACAGGAGGGCCAGCGGGTCGACCGGGCGATCGTCCACGAAGCGCAGCCAGGCCCGCAGCTCGCCGGCGCCACCGGGCCGGCCCGAGGCGAAGCCGAAGGTGGCCGGGTCGAACGACATGGTGACCACCTTGGCCAGCGGCGGCTCCAGGGCGCCGGGGACGGCCGGCGGGCGCGACCGGGTCGAGGCCCGGCACACCTCCTCGGTGGGCAGCTCCACCGTCGGCACCTCACCCCAGGCCGGCGGCTCGGCGTCCAGCCCGGCCACCGTCAGCAGGGACTCGACCCGGGGTGTGCCCTCCTGCACCAGGCGGGCCCGGACCTGCGAAGCCGTCCGGCCCGAGCGCAGCAGCTCGGTGACCACGGTGGCCGGGCCCACCGTGGGCGGCGTCACGTACGACGAGGTGGCCGCCACCACATGGCGGTCGTCCTGGCCCACCGCCGCCACCGCGGCCCGGCCCAGCACGGCCAGCAGGTAGCCCCCGTTGGGGTGGCCGTTGACGATCGACATCTCGTCGCGCAGCTCGACGTTCCAGACCTGCTCGGCCTGCTCGGGATCCGCGGCCGCCGGGACCACGGCGGTGACCTCGTCGAAGAGCGACACCGGGATCAGGCCGGGCGGTCGGGGCCCCGCAGCAGGGGCTCGGCCGTGGCCGGCGCCCGCAGGGGGGCCAGGAGGCCGACCGGGGTGCGGGCCGGGGCGATGGTGCGGTGCACCCCGTCGACAGTGGCGCCCAGGTGCCGGCCGGCCAGGCCGTCGAGGCCGTCCCGGGGCGCCATCTCCACCGTGACCAGCGCCGGGCGGAACAGGCCCCACAGGCGGTCGGGCACCACCACCGGACCGTCGGCCCGCACCTGCACCAGGCGGTGGGGCATGACCATGGGCACGCCGAAGATCCGGCCCCGGGCCTTCACCGACAGGTCCCGGTCCTCCCACAGGAGCTGCCGCACCCCGTCACGGGCGAACCAGCGCAGCTCCCCCACCGACGCCGGCACCCCCCAGTTCATCCGCAGGCCCACCTGAGCGTCGGGCCGGTCGACCACGGCCAGCACCGCGCACCACCCCATGGTGGCCCCCAGGCGTGCCGGGACCATCACCATGAGCGTGAGGAACGGCCCCACCGGCGAGTCGGTGTAGCGCACCGCGGCCACCGCCGTGGGGCCGGGCGCGGCCCGGATCTCGTCCGGGAGGGCGATCTGCGGGCGCGTACGGGTGAGGCAGACCATGGCCTCGCCCCGCAACGCCCAGGGAGCATGCGGCGGCGCCGTCACGGGACCGAGGCTACCCCCGCCGGACGCCCGTCATCGCTCCTCAGCCCACGGGGGCCCGGCCGGTGACGCCGACGGCCTCCTCCAGGTAGGCCAACACCCGGAGGACGGCGGCATCGGCGTGCTGGGCCCCCACCACCTGGAGGCCCACCGGCACCCCGTCGTCGGTGTGGCCCACGCACACCGTCCCGGCCGGCGAGCGGGTCAGGTTGAAGGGGTACGTGAAGCGGATCCAGTTGGGGTCGGGCTGGCCGTCGATGGTGCCCATGTGCCACGGCGCCGGCACCCGGGCCGCAACCACCGGGGTCAGCAGGAACGACACGTCGTGGAGCAGGGTGGCCAGGGTGTGGTTGAGCTGGTGGCAGGCGTCCTGGGCCGCGACCACCGCCCCGGCCCCCAGGCCCTGGGCCGTCTCCACCGCGAACTGGATCGACGGGTCGAGCAGCTCCCACTCGGCCGTGCCCTGCAGGTCGCCCACCGTGCGCAGGTGCGAGGCCGAGGTCAGGGCCAGCCAGGCGTCGACCGGGTCGACGGGGAACACCGACGGCTCCTCCACCACGTCGCAGCCGGTGGTGGCCAGCCGCTCCACCGCGGCCCGGCACACGGCGGCCACCGCCGGGTCGACCGGGGCGTAGCCCAGGGTCGGCGACCAGGCCACCCGCAGCGGGGGGTGGGGGTCGTCGAGCTGGGGCCGCCACGGCTCCCGGGGCCGGGGCAGGCTGCGCAGGTCGCTGGGGTCGGGCCCCACCACCGCGTCCAGCACCAGGGCCGCGTCCCGGGCCCGGGCCGTCATCGGCCCCTTGGCCGACAGGTCGGCCCAGTTCGGCGGCGTGGCCCCACCGACGGGCACCCGGCCCAGCGACGGCTTGAACCCGGTGAGCCCGCAGATGGCGGCCGGGATGCGGATGGAGCCACCCCCGTCGCTGCCGGTGGCCAGGGGGACCATGCCCGCCGCCACCGCCACCGCGCTGCCCCCCGACGAGCCGCCGGCCGAGCGCTCCGGGTTCCAGGGGTTGACCGTGGGCGGGCCCAGGCGGTTGCTGGTGTCGCCCTTGCAGCCCAGTTCCGGGGTGTTGGTCTTGCCCACCACCACGCAGCCGGCGGCCTTGAGTCGGGACACGAACAGCGAGTCCACCGCGGCCGGGGCGTCGTCGGCCGAGAGGGCCGAGCCGTGGGTGGTGCGAAACCCCGCCGCGTCCTCCAGGTCCTTGACCCCGATGGGGATGCCGGCCAGCGGGCCGACATCGGCCCCCGAGGCCAGGGCCTCGTCGACCAGGGCGGCGTCGGCCAGGGCCCGCTCGCCGTCCACGGCCAGGAAGGCGTGGTAGGTGCCGTCCAGGGCCTCGATCCGCTCGACCGCGGCCCCGGCCAGCTCCCGGGCGCTGACCTCCCGCCGCCGCACCCGGGCCGCCAGGTCCTCGACGGTGTGCTCTCGGAAGTCCACGGGCGCTCCTCGACGGCAGGCGGCGACGGCCCACCCTACGGCGGGTCCCCCGGCGGCGCGGGCGGCCGTCGGGGGCCCGGGCGACGGCCCGCCGGGAGCCCACTTGACCCGTTGGTCAGGCCGGTGGGGCGAGCCGTATCCTGCCCTCCGATGCCCGACCCCGACGCCCTCCCCACGGCCCCCGGCCGGCCCGAGGAGGCGCTGGAGGACGTGGAGGACGCCCTGCTGGAGGGGGACCGCACCTTCACCCCGGGGACGGCCCGGGCCGCCTTCTCCCACCGCACCTTCCGCACCGTCTACCTGGGGGCCCTCGCCTCCAACGTGGGCTCCTGGATGCAGAACGTGGTGCTGGGGGCCCTGGCCTACGACCTGACCGGGTCGGGCGTGTTCGTGGGGGTGGTCACCGCGGCCCAGCTCGGGCCCCTCCTCCTGCTGTCGCTGGTGGGCGGGGCCATGGCCGACACCTACGACCGCAAGAAGCTGCTGGTCGGCCTGTCGCTCCAGCAGGCGCTGTTCTCGGTGTTGCTGGCCGGGGTGGTGCTGGGCCACTCCCCCAACCGGGTGGTGCTGGTGCTGGTGGTGCTGGCCATCGGGTCCGGCAACGCCCTCTACGCCCCGGCCTTCAGCGCCGTGGTGCCCCTCCTGGTGCCCCGCCGGGACCTGGCCGGGGCCATCTCCCTCAACTCGGTGCAGATGAACGCCTCCCGGGTCATCGGCCCGGCCATCGGCAGCGTGCTGTTCGCCCGGTTCGGGGCCTCGTGGGTGTTCCTGCTCAACGCGGCCAGCTACGCGGCGGTGATCGCCACCCTCCTGCGGGTCCCCCTCCCCGACCCGCCGTCGTCGGGCACCCAGGGCCTGCACCGCCTGCTGGAGGGCCTGGCGTATGCCCGCCGCCACCGAGCGGTGGGCCAGGCCGTGGGGACCATCTTCGTGTTCTCGTTCCTGTCCCTGCCCTTCATCACCCAGCTGCCCACCCTGGCCGACGAGAACCTGGGCATCGCGGCCAAGAGCGAGGCCTACGGGCTGCTCTACGCCGCCTTCGGCCTGGGGGCGGTGGCCGGGGCCCTGTCGGTGGGCACGCTGTTCGCCGGGGCCGACAAGGCCCGCCTGACCCGGATCGGCCTGGGCGTGTTCGCCGGCCTGCTGGCCGTCTTCGCCCTGCTGCGGGCCGCCCCCCTGGCCTACCCGGCCCTCTTCGCGGTGGGGGCCGTGTACTTCGCGGTGATCACCTCGCTGTCCACGGTGCTGCAGGAGGACCTGGACGACCGGGTCCGGGGCAAGGTCATGGCCCTGTGGATCATGGGCTTCGGGGGCACCGTCCCCTTCGGCGGCCTGGTCGGAGGCTGGTTCGCCGAGCGCACCTCGATCACCCTCATGGTCCTGGTGGGGTCGGTGGTGGCCGTGGCCCTGGGCCTGCTGGTGCCGTTCCGGCCCGGGCCCGACGAGGGGGCCGCGGGGGCGGGGTAGGTTCCGCCGGATGCGCCTGCGCCTCGACGAGATCGCCTCCGCCGCCGGGGGCACGGTGGACGGCGACGGGGCGGTGGAGGTCGATGGGCTCTCGGTCGACAGCCGCGCCCTGCCCCCGGGGGCGGGCTTCGTGGCCCTGGTGGCCGAGCGCGACGGACACGACTTCCTGCCGGCGGCGGCGGCGGCGGGGGCGGGGGCCGCCCTGGTCTCGCGGGACGGGACCGAGCCTGGCCTGCCCACCGTCCGGGTCGACGACACCGCCGCCGCCCTGCTGGCCGTGGGCCGCCTGGCCCGGGGTCGGCTGCCCGACCGGGTGGTGGGCATCACCGGCTCGGTGGGCAAGACCTCGACCAAGGACCTGCTGGCCGCCGTGCTGCGGGCCCGCTGGGCGGTGGCGGCCAGCGCCCGTTCGTTCAACAACGAGATCGGCGTGCCCCTCACCCTGGCCGGCGCTCCGGAGGGGACCGAGGCCGCGGTGATCGAGATGGGGGCCCGGGGACCGGGGCACGTCGGCCTGCTGTGCGACGTGGCCCGGCCCACCGCCGCGGTGGTCACCGCGGTGGCCGACGCCCACCTGGAGACGTTCGGTTCGGTCGACGACGTGGCCCGGGCCAAGGGGGAGCTGGTCGAGGCCCTGCCGGCCGACGGGGTGGCCGTGCTCAACGCCGATGACCGGCGGGTGGCGGCCATGGCCGGCCGGACCCGGGCCCGGGTGCTCACCTACGGCCTGGGCCGCGGCACCCCGGCCGAGGTGCGGGGGGTCGACGTGGTCCTGGACGAGGCCCTCCGGCCCCGGCTCCGCCTCCAGACCCCGTGGGGCGAGGTGGAGGTCCGCCTGGCCGTGCACGGCGCCCACCAGGCCGCCAACGCGGTGGGGGCCGCGGCCTGCGGGCTGGCCCTCGGGGTCGACCTGGACGACGTGGGCGAGGCCCTGTCCACCGCGGCCGTGTCGGGGCTGCGCATGGACGTGCGG
This sequence comes from Acidimicrobiales bacterium, assembly GCA_035630295.1. Classification (NCBI taxonomy): domain Bacteria; kingdom Bacillati; phylum Actinomycetota; class Acidimicrobiia; order Acidimicrobiales; species Acidimicrobiales bacterium. Next base: position 49,504 of record DASQKY010000027.1, read on the forward strand.
CGGGCCACGTCGGGGGCGGTGGTGGTGAACGACGCCTACAACGCCAACCCCACCTCCACCCGGGCCGCCCTCGACGCCCTGGCCGCCCTGCCCGGCGTCGGCCGCCGCGTCGCCCTGCTGGGCCGCATGGCCGAGCTGGGGCCGGCCGCGGAGCGGCTCCACGCCGAGGTGGCGGCCCACGCCGCCGCCCGGGGCATCCGGGTCATCAGCGTCGCCGCCCCCGGCTACGGGGTCGACCCCGCCGATGCCGCCCCCGACCTGGAGGCGGCCCTGGCCCTCCTGGGCCCGGTGGGCGACGGCGACGCCGTGCTGGTCAAGGGCAGCCGGGTGGCCGCCCTGGAGCGGGCCGCAGCCGCCCTCCTCGCTCCCTGACCCGGGTCGGGCCACGCCGATCGGACAGGCGCCGGTCGGCCCGGCGGTAGCCTCGGCGGCCATGCCCGACCAGCCCCGGACCCGCCTCGTCGTCCTGTTCGGGGGGGTGTCGGCCGAGCGCGACGTGTCGTGCGTGTCGGCGGCCCACGTGCTGGCCGCCGTCGACCCCGAGCGCTTCGACGTCGTCCCCGTGGGGATCGACCCGGGGGGTCGGTGGGTGCTGGCCGAGGAGGCCAAGGCCCTGCTCGACAGCGGGCGCGGGAGCGAGATCGGGTCCACCGTAGCCGTGGCCGGCACCGAGCTGGAGCCCCTGCCCGCCGTGCGGCCCACCGAGCCGGGCCAGCAGGTCGTCGTGCTGCCCCTCGTCCACGGGCCCCTGGGCGAGGACGGCACCGTGCAGGGGATGCTGGAGCTGGCCGGCGTGCCCTACGTCGGCTCCGGGGTCCTGGGCTCGGCGCTGTGCATGGACAAGGTGGCGGCCAAGGCCGCGGCCGCGGCGGCCGGCCTCCCCCAGGCCCGGCACCTGGCCTGCCGCGACGTCGATGCCGGGCCGGCCTTCCTCCGGCAGGTGGTGGAGGAGCTCGGGCTGCCGGCCTTCGTGAAGCCGGCCAACCTGGGCTCGTCGGTCGGCGTGTCCCGGGCCGCCGATCCCGACGCGCTGGCCGGGGCCGTGGCCGACGCCCTGCGCTACGACGAGTGGGTCGTGGTCGAGGAGGCCATCACCGGCCGGGAGGTCGAGCTGGGGGTGCTGGGCAACGCCGAGCCCCGGGTCTCGGTGCCGGGCGAGATCGTGCCCACCCACGAGTTCTACGACTACGAGGACAAGTACGTCGACGGCGCCGCCGACCTGATCGTCCCCGCCGACCTGCCCCCCGAGGTGACCCGGCAGGCTCAGGACCTGGCCCTCCGGGCCTACCGGGCCCTGCGCTGCGACGGCTACGCCCGGGTCGACCTGTTCTGGGAGGAGGGCGGCCGGGGCCTGCTCCTCAACGAGATCAACACCATCCCCGGCTTCACGCCGTACTCGATGTTCCCGTCCCTGTGGGCGGCCTCGGGCCTGGCCTACCCCGACCTGATCGCCGAGATGGTGCACCTCGGGCTCGAGCGCCACGCCCACCGGGCCGGCTTCGGCCGCCCGCAGCCCGCCTGAGGCGGCCCCGGCCCGGGCCCGGGCCGCCGGGGGTCGTCGCCCCTCGGCGGCGAGCAGGACGTAGGGTCGACGTGCCGTGGCCGACACGGCGACGGAGGAGGGTCCCATGGGCGAGGGCGACGGGGGTGCAGCCGAGGGCCGCATGGAGCTCGGGGGGGTCAACCACCTGGCCCTGGTGTGCCGGGACATGGCCCGCACCGTCGACTTCTACCAGGGCGTCCTGGGGATGCCGCTGGTCAAGACGGTCGAGCTGCCCATGGGCCTGGGCCAGCACTTCTTCTTCGATTGCGGCGGCGGCGACCTGCTGGCCTTCTTCTGGTTCGCGGATGCCCCCGACCCCGTCCCCGGCGTCACCGGTCCCGCGGCCCGGCCCGACACCGGCGAGATCACCAGCGCGGTGGGGTCCATGAACCACGTGGCCTTCAAGGTGCCACCCGAGCGCATCGACGCCTACCGCCAGCGCCTCCTGGCCGCCGGCGTCGAGTGCAGCGACACCTTCAACCACGACGACAGCGAGTGGGGCGTGTCCCGGGACCTCCACGACGGCGTGTTCGTGCGCTCCGTCTACTTCACCGACCCCGACGGCATCCTGCTGGAGCTGGCCGCCACCACCCGGCCCTTCGGGCCCGGAGACGTGACCCACCGCCCGGCCACCGCCACCCCCGCCGCGGCGACGGTGGTCGCCCCCGCGCCGCGCTGAGCCCACCCCGACCGTCCGGAGGACATATGCCCCGCCTCGGCCAGGTGCCGCGCGCCGACGACAACCCGCCCATCGTCCGGGCCATGTACGACCTGATCTTCGGCCCGGGCCGGGACCCGGTGGCCGAGCCCGGGACCAACACCGGCACCCCCGGCGACTGGTGGACCACCTTCGCCGCCGCCCCCGACGTCCTGCAGCACTGCGTCGACGGCTTCGCCCTCTACCAGTCCCCCACCCGGAGGCTCGACCCCGTCCTCCGCGAGCTGGGCCAGACCCGGGTGGGCTGGGCCCGGGGCTCCCTGTTCGTGTTCTCGCAGCACTGCAAGTCGTGCCGGGCGGTGGGCGTGCCCGAGGAGAAGATCGAGGCCATCGCCCACTGGGCGGTGGCCGACTGCTTCGACGAGGTCGAGCGGGCGGTGCTGGCCTACACCGACGCCCTGGTCTACGACGGGGGCCGGGTGGCCGACGGCGTGGTCGCGGTGCTGCGCCGCCACCTCTCCGACGAGGAGGTCCTGGAGCTCACCTACATCACCTGCATGTACGACATGCACGGGGTGATGAGCCGGGCCCTGCGCACCGAGCTGGACGACGTGCCCGAGCGGGTGGTCGAGGAGGGCGACCGCACCGTCAGCGCCCTCGACGTGCTGGAGGACCGGCCGCCCCGGCGCGGCGACGGCGCCGGCTGATCCGACCCGGGAGCCGCCGGCGCTCGGAGGCGGATCAGCCGGGGGCCGGCGGGGGCGGCTCCGTGATCCCGGGGGCGCCGCCGCCCGGGACGGTGGGCTCGACCTCGGTGACCGGCCCCTCGGCCGACCGGCGACCCCGCCACCGCGCCACCTCCTCGGCCACGGTGGCGGCCAGGAGGCGGTAGCCGAAGGCGGTGAAGTGCAGGCCGTCACCGTCGCGGGCCCGCTCCGTGACCCGGCCGTCGGCGCTGGGCAGCTCCTCGGCGTACCCGCCGCCGGGCCCGGTGGTGAGGGTGAACCAGTCCAGGGTGGCCACCCCCAGCGACCGGTACAGCGCGTTGAACCGCTCGACCCGGTCGGCCATGAACCCGAAGGTGGTCCCGGGCCCGATCTGCGGGATCAGGCCCCACAGCACGGTGGCGCCCCGGGAGCCGGCCACGCGGACCAGCTCGCGGGACACGACGTCCCACTGGGCGAACATCTCCTCGGACCCGTCGCCCACCTCGGTGCCGTCGGGCAGGACGTAGGGCTCCTCGTCGGGCTCGAGGCGCAGGTAGGTGCCGGCGTAGTGGAAGAGGACCACGTCGGGGTCGATGTCCGCCACCGCGGCCTGGACCTGGCCCACCACCGCGCCCTGGTCGGTGAGGGGCCCGGTGCCGCCGTCGCCGATGTAGCGGACGTCGACGCCGGGCAGGGCCTCGGCCACGTACGGGGCCAGCTGCTGGGGCACCGAGTCGCCCACCAGGAGCAGGCGCTCGACCCGGGGCGTGTCGGGCTCGGTGGTCGCCACCGACGACACCGGCGTGGGCGCCCCGTCGGGAGGCGCCACCCGCTGGCCGCTCACCACCTCGACCCCGGAGGGCCCGGTGTCGACGGTGCGCAGCGGCACCACGAAGGACAGGGCCAGCACGGCCACGGCCACCGCGGCCATGGCCGGCCGGGGCACCCGGGGCAGCACCCGCCGGCGCCGGATGGGCATCTCCACCCAGGCCAGCGAGGCCCCGGCCAGGGCCAGGGTCAGGGCCACCCGCAGGGCGAACAGCGGCACGGGGCCCAGCTCCGTGTTCTCCTCCCGCAACCAGCTGAAGATGGGCCAGTGGTAGAGGTAGGCGCCGTAGGAGGCCCGGCCCAGCCAGCGCAGCGGCCGCACCTCCAGCACGGCCCGCACCGGGCCCGGGTAGAGGCAGGCCACGATGACCGCCACCGAGGCCAGGGAGTAGAGGGCCAGCCCGCCGGTGTAGAGCAGGCGGCTGGCCTGGTCGGCGAGGGCCCAGGCGCCGACCAGGCCGGCCGCCCCCACCAGCCCGACGACGGGAACGACCCGGCGCCGGTGCCGCCACCCCACCAGGTGGTGCACCACGCAGGCCAGCACCACGCCCGCCAGCAGCTCGGCGGCCCGGGTGTGGGTGGCGTAGTAGGCGAAGGACACGTCGTCGCCGACGCTGAGGGCCAGGGCCACGGTGGAGGCCACGGCCAGCGCCGCGGCCCCGACGCCCAGCACCACCCGCAGGGGCTGGCCCAGGCGCCGCCCCAGGGCGATGGCCCCCAGGCAGGCCAGGGGCAGCACCAGGTAGAACTGCTCCTCGACGGCCAGGGACCACAGGTGCTGCACCGGGGTGGCGTCGGCGGCGTTGCCGTAGGTGGCCCCCACCGCGGCCAGCCGCCAGTTGATGGCCAGGCCGGCCGTGGCCCACAGGTCGCTCCGCAGCCCGACCAGGTGGGTGGAGGTGGCCCCGAAGCGGGCGAAGGCCAGCACCAGGACCAGCGTGACCAGGGCCGCCGGGACCAGGCGACGGGCCCGGGCCGACCAGAAGCGGCGGAGGTCCACCCGGCCGCTGCCCCGCACCTCGACCAGGATCAGGGCGGTGATGAGGAAGCCGGAGAGGGTGAAGAAGGTGGAGACCCCGAGGAAGCCGCCGCCGGCCCAGGTGAAGCCCCCGTGGTAGGCCAGCACGGCCAGCAGGCAGGCGGCCCGGAGCCCGTCCAGGGAGCCGACGTAGGGGAGGCGGCCACCCTGGCGTTGCGCTGCTCCCGGCGTCCTCTCCACGAGGACCGCACACTACCGGCCGCCCCTCAGGGCACCTCGGCCACCGCCGCCGCCCGGTCGGGCCGGACCCGCCACCGGGCCCGGGCCTGGACCACCAGCCACGCCCCCATCACCAGCACCGACATGTCGGTCACGGTGCGGAAGCGGTTGGTCTCGCCGTACTCGATGAGCAGGGTCAGCCCGGTCAGGTACACCGTGGTCCCCCACAGGAAGGCCACCGCCGCGTGGGCCCCGTCGCGGGCCCGCCACCACCGTCGCCGCACCAGCACCGCGGCCACCCCGGCCAGCACCAGGAGGTAGGCGGCCACCACCACCCACTCCACCTGCCCGACCCGGGCCCCCCGCCGGTCGCCGTACACCGGGGGCGGCTCCTCCCACGCCCCCAGCACGGCCCGCTCCACGGCCACCGCCCCGGCCACCTCGGCGCCGTTGGACCGGTAGCCGAACCACCCCGAGCTGGCCGTGAACGTGGTCGAGGTCGAGCGGCCCACACCGGCCGCGTAGGTGCCGGGCCGGTGGCGGACGACCCAGGTGGCGTCGTCCAGGGCCGCCTCGTTGACCGTCAGGTAGTCACGGTGGTGGAGGTTGGCGAAGCCCCCCTCGGCCCGCTCCCGCTCGTCCAGGACCGGCACGCCCCGCCCCGGCCCGGCCCGTCCCGGCGGGGCGATGCCCATGTCCTCGAAGCTCTGGAACGACGGGTGGGCGGCGTAGGGCGAGAGGGTGCCGTCGGCCACCAGGCGGGCCCGCTCCGCCGGGGGGAGCTGCTCCACGGTGATGCGGGACAGGCTCACGCCCACCCAGCTGCTGGCCCCCCACTGGTCGAACAGGACCAGGTTCTTGGTGTACCAGCCGCCCACCAGGAGCACGGGCACCAGGCCGACCAGGGCCACGGTGCGCCACCGGTGGCGCCGAGCCACCGCGGCCAGGGCCACCAGCCCCACGATCCACACCAGGTGGAAGGTGGAGCGGGTGAGGGCCAGGGTGGCGGCCACGGCCAGCGCCCCGGCCAGGTCGACCGCTCGGCCCCGGTCGGCCCATCGGGCCACCAGGAGGGCGATGCCGGCCAGGCCCAGCACCTCGAACGGCGTGTAGAGGAAGTACGTCTCGACCAGGACCGCGGTGGGGCTGGCCACCCAGGCCAGGGCCAGCGCCGCCGCCACCCGGGGCCGGCACCCGAGGCGGGCCAGCAGGCGCAGGAGCACCACCGCGGTGGCCAGCCCGCAGGCCAGGAACACCGGCCCCAGCACCCGGTCGGGGTGGTCGGGGCTGAGCCTCAGGGCCAGGCCCCACAGCAGGTTGAGCCCGGGGGGCTGGGTGTGGTCGTACCACAGGCTGCGACCGAGGTCGTGGCGCAGGGCCTGGCCGTCGATGAACTGGTGGTAGGCCACGGCGTGCTCCCACCGGAAGCGCACCCCGGCCAGGGCGTAGGCGACGCGGGAGGCGGCGAAGCCCACCACCACGGCCACGGTGGCGGCCCGGAGGGGGCGGGGCGGGCGGGCGGTGGCGGCCGGGTCGTCGCCGTCGGGGGCCACGCTGTCTGCGGCGGCCGGGGCGGGCCCGGCGTCGGGAGTCCCGTTGGCCGCGTCGCTGCCGGAGGCGGGGTCGGTGGCGGACGCGTCCGAAGCGGGCACGGCGCCGACACTAGGACCCGCCCCCGGGGCCGCCCCGGACCTGGGCCCGGGACCGGGCGGCCGGCACCGCCGAGGCGGGCCGCTTGGCTTCACCCGCTCAACACGTGACACTTCCCGTGACACGGGAGCGTCGGTACCGTCGCCGACACGACCCCGCCCGCCTCCCCTGCGAAAGGCTCTGCACCGTGTCGCCGCTGTCCCCCCACCACCGACGCTCCCTGTTCACCAGCCTGTCCCCCATCGTCGGGGAGGAGGAGGCCGACGCCTTGCTCGACCAGCTGCCCCGCACCGAGGAGGAGGTGCCGGCCAGCCAGGCCGACCTCCAAGCCCTCGACCTATCCCTCCGCTCCGAGATGGCCACCGGCTTCGCCGAGGTCCGCACCGAGATGGCCAACGGCTTCGCCAAGGCCCGTGAGGACGTGGCCGGCGTCCGCGCCGACGTGTCCACCGGTCTCGCGGACATCCGCACCGAGATGCGCTCCGGCCAGGCCCGCCAGGCCGAGGCGCTGGGCCAGGTCCGAACCGAGGTGCACCAGAGCCAGGCCCGCCAGAGCGAGGCCCTGGCCGAGCTGCGGGGCGAGATGCACACCAGCGTGGCCGTCATCGCCCAGAAGGTCGCCGACATGCAGACCGCCATCAACGACGGGATGACCAAGCACATCCAGTGGACCGTCGGGGCCGTGCTCGGGGCCATCTCGATCGGGATGGCCCTGGCCGCGCTGATCGCTCGGGCGCCGGTCTAGGCCGGGCTGGGAGCCGAGCGGGCCAGGACGGCCAGGAGGTCGGCTCGGCGACGGCGGAGCCAGGCCCGGTCGGGAGGGACGCCCATGCGGTCCAGCAGCTCGGCCTCCACCGCGGTGGCCACCACCCGGGCCCCCACCTCGACCAGGTGGCGGCGGGTCCGCTCCACGGCCGAGCCGTCGGCGGCCGGGCCGGCCAGGGCGGTGGCCGCCCCGTCCAGGCGGGGGGCGATGGCCGAGCCCAGCACCGCGGTGGCCTCGGGCCCCAGGCGGGTCACCTCCCGCAGCAGGACCAGCAGGTCGGGGCGACGGGCGCCCAGGCGCAGCACCTCGTCGACCACGGCCGCGGTGGTGTCCCGGCCCGGGCGGCGGCGGGCCACGGCCGCGTCGAGGGCATCGCCCAGCTCGGCCACCGCCGCCTCCACCACCCCGGCCACCAGGGCGTCCTTGGACCGGAACCAGTAGAGGACGGTCTGCTTGCGGACCCCCACCGTGTCGGCCACGTCGTCCAGGGAGGTGGCCTCCACGCCCCGGCGGGCGAAGCCGGCCAGAGCGGCGGCCAGGATGCGATCTTGGGTGCTGTCGGCCACTGTCGACGTTGTCTACCATTTGGTAGAGAGTCGCGCTAGGGTCCGACTCGATGCCGGAGAGCCGCCCCTCCCCTCCCATCGCCGAGGCCCTCGACGGGCGGCGCCTGTTCGTCACCGGCACCACCGGCTTCCTGGGCACCGCCCTGGTCGAGCGGCTCCTGCGCTGCGCCCCCGGCTGCGAGCTGGTCCTGCTGGTCCGCCCCGGGCGCAAGCGCACCGTCGAGCAGCGGGCCCAGCGGGAGATCTTCCGCAACGACTGCTTCGACCGCCTGCGCGAGGAGCTGGGCGGACGGGAGGCCTTCGAGGCGCTGGTGGCCCGCCGGGTCCGGGTGGTGGCCGGCGACGTGGCCACCGACGGCCTGGGCCTCGACGACGAGGGCCGGGCCGCCCTGGCTGCGTGCGACACGGTCATCCACTCGGCCGCCACCGTGTCGTTCGACTCCCCCCTCGACCTGGCCGTCGAGGTCAACCTGCTGGGCCCCACCCGCATCGCCCGCACCCTGGCCGACCTCGGGGTCGCCCCCCACCTGGTGGCCGTGTCCACCTGCTACGTGGCCGGCAACCGGCGGGGCGCGGCCCCCGAGATCCCGGTGGACGAGAGCCCGTTCTGGGTCGACGTGGACTGGCGGCGCGAGGTCGAGGCCGCCCGCCGGGTCCGCAGCGACGCCGAGGCCACCAGCCGGCTCCCCGACCACCTGGCCGGTTTCCAGGCCGCGGCCCGCGACGAGCTGGGTGGGGCCGGTACCACCCTGCTGGCCGAGAAGGCCGAGGACCGGCGCCGGGCCTGGGTCAAGCAGCAGCTGGTCGACGCCGGCCGGGCCCGGGCCGCCTCGCTGGGGTGGCCCGACGCCTACGCCATGACCAAGGCCCTGGGCGAGCGGGCCCTGGGCCAGAGCCGGGGCGACGTGCCCGTCTCCATCGTCCGGCCCGCCATCATCGAGTCGGCCTGGTCGGAGCCGGTGCCGGGCTGGATCCGGGGCTTCCGCATGGCCGAGCCGGTGATCATCTCCTACGCCCGGGGCCTGCTCAGCCAGTTCCCCGGGGTCCCCGAGGGCACCGTCGACGTGATCCCCGTGGACCTGGTGGTGGGGGCCATCTGTGCGGTGGCGGCTCGGGGCCCGGCCCATGCCGACGGCCGGCCCGACGTCACCCAGGTGGCCTCGGGCTCGCGCAACCCGCTGGAGTTCGAACGCCTCACCGAGCTCATCAGCGAGTGGTTCACCCAGCGCCCGCTGTACGACCGGGACGGCCAGCCCATCAGCGTGCCCGAGTTCCGGTTCCCGGGCCGGGGCCGGGTCGAGGGCGAGCTGCGCCGGGCCCGGGCCGTCCTGGGTGTCACCGAGAAGGCGCTCCACGCGCTGCCCCTGCGGGGGAAGCAGGCCCAGTGGGCGGCCGGGGTGGAGGAGAAGCGGGAGCTGGTCGACCGGGCCACCGCGTACGTCACCCTCTACGGGGCCTACACCGAGTGCGAGGCCATCTACGGCGTCGACCGGCTGCTGTCCCTGCACGCCTCGCTCACCGAGGCCGACCAACGGGACTTCGGGTGCGACCCCCGGGTGGTCGACTGGGAGCGGTACGTGCGGGAGATCCACCTGCCGTCGGTGGTGGCCCACGCCCGGGTCCGCACCGAGGGCGGGGGCGGGGCCGGCGAGGCCCGCAGCACCCGCCTGCGCCGCCAGGTCCTGTCCCCCGACCGCCAGCTGGCCGTGTTCGACCTGGAGAACACCCTCATCGCCTCCAACGTGGTCACCTCCTTCGCCTGGCTGGCCAGCCGGCGCCTCGACCCGGCCGACCGGCGCACCCTGGCCGCCCGGCTGGTGGCCGAGGCCCCGGCCCTGCTGAAGCTGGACCGCCGGGACCGCAGCGACTTCCTGCGCCACTTCTATCGCCGCTACGAGGGCGCCCCCCGGGCCGAGCTGGAGGCCGACAGCGCCGAGATGCTGTCCGACCTGATCCTGACCAAGGCGTTCCCGGCCGGCCTCCGCCGGGTGCGCGAGCATCGGGCCCTGGGCCACCGGACCGTGCTCGTCACCGGCGCCCTGGACGTGGTGGTCGCCCCCCTGCGCCCCCTGTTCGACGACATCGTCTCGGCCGAGATGGGGGTGGCCCCCGACGGCACCGCCACCGGGCGGATGACCACCGTGCCCCCCACCGGCGAGACCCGGGCCCAGATCCTCTACGACCACTGCGCGGCCCACGGCCTGGACGTGGCCGAGGCGGTGGTCTACGCCGACTCCAGCAGCGACCTCCCGATGCTGGAGGCGGCCGGCTTCCCGGTGGCCGTCAACCCCGAGGCCCGCCTGGCCGCCCTGGCCCGCAAGCGGGGCTGGCTGGTCGAGCAGTGGGAGAAGGCCCCCGGCTTCGTCCCCCGCCGCCTGCCCCTGGCCCCCCGCCCCGGGCCCCGCCGCCAGGCGCCGCGGGTGCCGGATCACCGGCCCCCCACCGCGGCCGAGCGCCGGGCCCGCCGCCTCCGGACCGGCCGCCGATGACGTTCCCCTGGCCGCCTCACCACCCGTTCTCGGCACGAAACAATACGTATATCGGACACTTCCGTGCCGAGAACGCAGCGGGAGGGGCGGGATGAAGGCGCTGGTGTTCTCGCGGAGGCCGGGACGGTTGGCGGCGGCCGCGGTGGCCGGACGGGCCACGCCCGGCACCGGCGCCGCGGTGGGGCCCCTGAAGCTGGCCGACGAGGACGAGCCGGCGCCGCCCTCGCCGGAGTGGGTGCGGTTCCGGCCCCGGCTGGCCGGCATCTGCGGCAGTGACCTGGCCACCCTCGACGGGCGGTCCAGCCCCTACTTCGAGCCCATCGTCAGCTTCCCCTTCACCCTCGGCCACGAGGTGGTGGGCGAGCGGGACGACGGCACCCGGGCGGTGCTGATCCCCGTCCTGCACTGCGGCATCCGGGGCATCGATCCCCCCTGCCCCTCCTGCGCCGCCGGGCGGACCCACCACTGCGAGCGGGTGGCCTTCGGGCACCTCGACCCGGCCCTGCAGAGCGGCTTCTGCCGGCAGACCGGCGGGGGCTGGTCGACGGCCATGGTGGCCCACCCCGACCAGCTGGCTCCGGTGCCCGACGACCTGGCCGACGAGGCCGCGGTGCTGGTCGAGCCCACCGCCTGCGCCGTCCACGCCGCCCGGGCCGTCCGCCGGGGCCCGGCCGGCGAGACGGGCACGGTGGCCCTCATCGGGGCCGGCACCTTGGGCCTGGCCACCCTGGCCGCCCTGCGCCACCTGGACCGCGCCGAGGGCAGGGAGGGCGGCCGCACCGTGCTGGCCACCGCCAAGCACCCCGAGCAGCGGCGCCTGGCCCGGGAGCTGGGGGCCACCCGGGTGGTCGGACCCTCCGAGCTGCCCCGGGCCGTCCGCTCCCTCACCGGTTCGCTGGTGCTGGCCTCCGACGACGCATCCGCGGGGGCGGCGGCCGGCCAGCTCACCGGGGGCGTGCCCACCGTGGTCGACTGCGTGGGTTCGGCCGACTCCCTGGCCCAGGCCCTGAAGGTGGTGGCCCCCGGGGGCGAGGTGCTGGTGGTGGGCATGGCCGGCCCCACCCACCTCGACCTCACCCCCCTGTGGCACCGGGAGGTGGCCCTGCGGGGCTGCTACGCCTACACCCGGGCCGACGTCGACACCGCCTTCGACGTGGTGTCCGACGCCGGCCTGGGCCGGCTGCTCAGCGCCACCTACCCCCTGGACCGCTACCGGGAGGCCATCGCCCACGCCGCCGCGGCCGGCGCCCGGGGCGCGGTGAAGGTGGCCTTCGACCTGCGCGGCGAGCGCCACCGATGAGACCTCCCGAGGAGACCCCCTGATGCCCCGCCCCGGACTCGTGCTCGAGGTCGACCGCTCGACGCCGCCGATCCTGTTCCACCACGGCGAGTCGTTCCGGCTGGAGAAGCTGCCGGCCGGCCGCAGCCGCATCGTCTACCCGGCCGAGCCCCTCCCCGCCCTGCCCGACGTCACCGCGGCCATCGACCAGGCCCTCGACCAGCCGCTGGACAGCGAGCCGCTGGCCGCCCTGCTGCGCCCGGGCATGAAGCTGGTCATCGCCTTCGACGACGTGTCGCTGCCCCTGCCCAAGATGCGCCGGCCCGACATCCGCCAGCGGGTCATCGAGGCGGTGCTGGACCGGGCGGCGGCGGCCGGGGTGGACGACGTGCGCATCATCGCCGCCCTGGCCCTGCACCGGCGCATGACCGAGCCCGAGCTGCGCCACGCGGTGGGCGACCGGGTCTACGACGCCTTCGCCCCCGACGGCCGGCTGTACAACCACGACGCCGAGGACCCCGACGACCTGGCCTTCCTGGGCACCACGGCCCACGGCGAGGAGGTGGAGATCAACAAGGCGGCGGCCGAGAGCGACCTCCTGGTCTACGTCAACATCAACATCGTCTCCATGGACGGCGGCCACAAGAGCACGGCCACCGGCCTGGCCAGCTACCGCAGCATCCGCCACCACCACAACCCGGCCACCATGGAGCGCTCGCGGTCGTTCATGGACCGCCACAGCTCCGAGCTCCACCACGCCAACTGGCGCATGGGCCAGGTCATCCGCGACGCCGGGGTGAAGATCTTCCAGATCGAGACCACCCTCAACACCGACACCTTCGGCGCCACCGGCCCCCTGTCGGTGCTCCAGAAGCGGGAGTGGGAGTGGACCACCAAGGACCGCCTGGCCTTCATGGGCATGAAGGCCGGCCTCGACCGCCTGCCGGCCGCCACCCGCCGCCGCATCTTCCAGGGCCACGAGGCGCCCTACGGCGTCACCTCGGTCACCGCCGGGGCGGTGGAGCCGGTGCACGAGCGCACCCTGGAGCACTGCTTCGCCCAGCACCTGGTGCCGGTGGAGGGCCAGACCGACGTGCTGACCATGGGGCTCCCCTACATCTGCCCCTACAACGTGCACTCGATCATGAACCCGATCCTGGTCATGTGCCTGGGCCTCGGGTACTTCTTCAACATGTACCGGGGGAGGCCGCTGGTGCGGGAGGGCGGGGTGCTGATCATGAGCCACCCCACCCCGTGGGAGTTCCACCCCGTCCACCACCCCAGCTACATCGACTTCTTCGAGGAGGTGCTGGCCGACACCACCGACCCCAAGGTCATCGCCGAGCGCTACGAGACCCGCTACGCCGAGGACGAGTGGTACCGCCACCTGTACCGCACCAGCCACGCCTACCACGGCGTCCACCCCTTCTACATGTGGTACTGGGGGGCCCACGCCCTGGCCCACCTGGGGTCGGTCATCATCGTCGGGGGCGACGTCCGGGCCGTGCGCCGCATGGGGTTCCGCCCCGCCTCCACCCTGCAGGACGCCCTGGAGATGGCCACCGACACCGTGGGCCCCGAGCCCACGGTGACCCACCTCCACAACCCGCCCATCGTCATGGCCGACGTCACGTGACGGCGGCCGGGCGGACCGAGGCGACCCGGCTGGAGGGGGCCTTGGGCCGGGTCCGGCGGGCCGGCCGGGCCCTGCCCCGGCCCACCTCCGCCCTCCGGTCCCTGGACTTCCCGCTCCGGGCCCCGACGGTGCCCGGCGGGGTGGAGCCGCTCCCCGAGGAGCCGCGGCTGGGCGCGGCCTACGACACCGCCTGGGCCCGCACCCCCCTGGCCCGGCTGGGGCGCCTGGCCCTGCTGGAGGGGGCGGTGCGACCCCTGGTCAAGGTGGTGGCCGACCCGGAGCGCCGGGGGTACGACCGCCTGGCCGGGCTGGACGGGCCGGCCATCTTCGCCGCCAACCACCTGAGCCACCTCGACGCCGGGCTGCTGCTCACCTCCCTGCCCGAGCCGTGGCGGCACCGGGCCTTCGCCGGCGCTGCCGCCGACTACTTCTTCGACGGTCGGGCCAAGGCCACCCTGGCCGCCCTGGCCCTCAACGCCATCCCCATCGAGCGCACCAAGGTGACCCGCCGCTCGGCCGCCCTGGCCGCCGAGCTGATCGAGGACGGGTGGAGCATGGTGATCTTCCCCGAGGGCGGCCGTGGCTCCGACGGGTGGGGCCAGCCGTTCCGGGCCGGGGCCGCCTTCCTGTCGGTGCGGACCGGGGTGCCGGTGGTGCCCGTGCACCTGGAGGGCACGGGCCGCATCCTGCCCAAGGGCACCTCGAAGCTGGTGCCGGGCCGGACCCGGGTCACGTTCGGGGCCCCGCTGCGCCCCGGGCCGGACGAGGACATGCGGGACCTCTCGGCCCGCATCGAGGCCGCGGTCACCGCCCTGGCCGACGAGGTGGCCGGCGACTGGTGGACGGCCCGGCAGCGGGCCCACGCCGGCCAGAGCCCCCCGCTGTCGGGCCCCGACGCCGGGGCCTGGCGCCGGGCCTGGGCCCTGGGCGACCGCCGCTCCCACCGCGGCCCGGCCCGCCCGCCCTGGCCGCTGCGCCGCTGAGGCCCTAGTCGTCGGGGTCGAGGGGGCCGCCACGGCGGCCGGGCGGGTCGCCGTCGTCTCCCCGACCGTCGTCGTCACCACCCGGGTCCTCGCCGCCACCGCCGCCGGGGTCGCCACCCTCTCCCGGGTCGCCAGCGCCCTCGACGCACCGGCGCAGGGCGGCGGCGAAGCGGGCCGCGGTGTCGGGGTCGATGTCGTCCAGCGACTCGGCCTCCACGATGGCCTGCACCTCGTCGTCGTCGAGCACCTGACGCAGCCGCTCGGCCCCGCACCGGGCCTCCTCGACCGTGTAGCCGTTGTCGATGAGGGCCTGCTCCAGCGGGTCGGCGCTGGTGGGCGGAGCGGTCGTCGCCGGGCCCGGGGCCACCGTGGTGGTGGTCGACGTGGCCCGGGCCGCCACCTCCTCGGGCACCTCCACCCCACACCCGGCCCCGGCCAGGGCGGCGGCCGCCGCCACGGCGGCCAGGACGGCCCACCGGCGGCGGGAGGGCGGGGCCCCGGCCCGGCGCCGGCCGCTCACCCGGTCACCGCGCAGGCCTCGATGGCCGCGGTCACCACCCGGCCCTGGACCGGGGGCAGCTCGGCCAGGGTGGCCTCGCCGGCCTCGACCGACCGCACCGCCTCGGCCAGCTCGGCCAGGGCCTCGTCGCCGGCCTCGGCCTCGATGTCCTCGGCCACGCACCGCACCTGGGCCTCGGTCAGCCCGAAGTCGTCGACCAGGAAGCCGAGCGAGTCGACCAGGGCCACCCGGCCCCCCGCCCCGTCGCCGCTGTCCGCGCAGGCCGCGGCGCCCACGGCCAGGACGCCCAGGGCCAGCACCGCCACCCGCACGGCCACGACCCGGCGGGCCGGGATGGTCGTCGGGCGGTCCGGGGGCGGGAGCGGGAGCGCGGGACCCATGGAGCCGGAGTCTCCCACGGGGGGCCGGGGCCGATGCTCCTCCCCGGGGCCGGGCCCGGGCCGGCCCGCGGTCAGCGGCGGCCGCCGCCGTCGACCAGGCGGAGGCCGCTGGGGGCGATGGACGCTTCCAGGTGGGGCAGGTCGACGGTGAAGGCCGTGCGGTGGCCCGGGAACACGTACTCGGCCACCAGCACCGGCTGCCCGTCGGCGGCCGAGGTGATCCGCTCGCACACCAGCACCGGCGACGACTGGGGGATCTCCAGCAGGCTGGCGTCGGCGGCCGAGGCGGCGTGGGCCTCGATGGTCTGCACCGCGCCGCCCAGGCGCACCGGCAGGAGCTGGTGGAAGGAGCGCTCGGCCACCTGGGAGCGGGACAGGTCGGCCCCCAGGGCCTCCGGGCACCACACCGTCACCCGGGCGTAGGGCTCGCCGTCGGCCAAGTTGACCCGGGCCACCCGCAGCACCTTGTCCACGCCGAGCACGGCCCGGACCCGGGCCGGGGCCCGCACGAACCCGAACTCCAGGATGCGTCGCTCCGAGGTCCGGCCGTCGGCTTCGAGCTGGCCCTCGATGGTGCCGAGGCGCCCCAGGTGCTGCTCGAACGGTGCCCCGGCCACGAACCAGCCGAAGCCCTGGCGGGAGTCGACCAGGCCCTCGGCCCGCAGGACGTCGAGGGCCTTGCGGATGGTGACCCGGCTGGCCTGGTAGCGGCGCGACAGCTCGGCCTCGCTGGGCAGCAGGCGCCGGTCGCCGAACTCCCCGGCCTCGATGCGGACCCGCAACCCCTCGGCGATCTCCCGGTAGCGGATCCGGCGGGCGGGCGTCGGCGGGCTGGCCACGCCGCAGCTTGGCACGTGGCCGCCGAGGGAGGCGGAGATCCGGGTCCGGACCAATCCCGGCGGCGGGGGCCCCCGAACGGGTGATACGCCGGGCGTCCGAACGGGACCTGGCGGTGTGTGGGACGGCCTGTGGCCCGGTGACGTGACGCCGGGCCACAGGGTCGGCCCGTCCTGTTCGATCATCGATGTCGGGAGGAGAGGAACCGTGGCCCCAGACCTGCGACGCTGGCGGACGTGGCCCCCGACGCCGACCGACCAGGGACGACCCGCCGGCGGTGGGGCGTGAGCGCCGGCCGGGCCCGACGGCACCTGTGGCCCGTCCCCGCCGGCGAGGGGGAGGCCGAGGCCCTCCTGGCCCTGGTGGCCCGGGGCGACCGGGAGGCCTTCGCCGCCCTCTACGACCTGGTGGCTCCCACCGTGGTGGGCATCGCCCGCCGGGTGGTCCGCGACCCCCACCAGGCCGACGAGGTGGCCCAGGAGGTTCTGCTGGAGGTCTGGCGCCGGGCGCCGTCGTTCGACCCGGCCAAGGGCACCAGCCGCACCTGGGTGGCCACCATCGCCCACCGCCGGGCGGTGGATCGGGTCCGCAGCGAGCAGTCCGAGCGCGACCGCCGGGGGCGCGACGCCGAGCGGCACACCACCGCCGACCCGGACCCGGTGGCCGGATCGGTGATCGGCGACGCCGAGCGTGACGAGGTGGCCGCCGCCCTGGGCCAGCTCACCGACCTGCAACGCCAGACCATCGAGCTGGCCTACTACGGCGGCTACACCTACTCCCAGGTGGCCGACATCCTCGACCTGCCCCTGGGCACGGTCAAGACCCGCATCCGCGACGGGATGATCCGCCTGCGAGACGCCCTGGAGGTGACCGCGTGAGCGAGCACACGACCCCCGATCCCCACACCCTCGTCGGGCCCTACGTGCTCGACGCCCTCCCCGACGACGAGCGGGTCCTGTTCGAGGACCACCTGTCCCGCTGCCCCGAGTGCCGGGCCGAGGAGGCCGAGCTGCGGGCCGCGGCCGGCCACCTGGGCCGGGCCACCGCCGTGGCCCCCCCCGCCGCCCTCCGGGACCAGGTCCTGGCGGCGGTGGAGGTGACCCGCCAGCAGCCGCCGGGGGCCCCGTGGTCCACCACCCGGCGCCGCGCCTGGCCCGTGGTCCTGGCCACCGCGGCCACCATCGCCGCCGTGGTGGCCCTGGGGGCCCTGCTCCTCCAGGCCGACCACCGGGCCGACCGGGCCGAGCAGATCGCCGCCGTGGTGGCCGCCCCCGACGCCCGCACGGTGCCCATCGCCGGCGAGGGAGGGTCGATGCGCCTGGTGGTGTCCTCGGCCCACGGCAGCGCCGTGCTCCTGGCCGAGGGCATGGCCGCCCCGCCCCCGGGCAAGACCTACGCCCTCTGGTACCAGCGGGAGGGCCGGATGGTGCCGGCCGGCCTGTTCGAGCCGGGGGGCGACGGAGCGGTGCGCCAGCGGGTCGAGGGGGTCCCCCCCGACGTGGTGGGGGTGACGGTGGAGCCCGACGGCGGCTCCGACGAGCCCACCCTCCCGATCATCGCCACCGGCACGGCCTAGGCGGTCCGTCCCCGGGGCGGGGGCCGGGCCCCGCCGGGTCAGCCCCGGGCCCGGGCGGCGGCCATGCGGGCGAAGGGCTCGATGCTGGCCGGGTCGGTGAGGGCGTCGGCCGACACCGCGGCCTCCGCCGGGGTGCCGGTCAGGATGCGCTTGACCGGCACCTCCAGCTTCTTGCCCGACAGGGTGCGGGGGATGGCCGGCACCACCTCCAGGCGGTCGGGCACGTGGCGGGGCGACAGCTCGGTGCGCAGGGCCCGGGCGATCCGGGCCGACAGGTCGTCGCCGGCCTCGGCCCCGGGGGCCAGGGCCACGAACAGCAGCAGCTCGCCGGTGCCCCCGTCGTCGTCCTCCAGGTGGACGACCAGGCTGTCGGCCACCTCGTCGAAGCCCTCGACCACGGCGTAGAAGTCGGCGGTGCCCAGCCGCACGCCGCCCCGGTTGAGGGTGGCGTCGGAGCGGCCGGTGATGACCGCGGCGCCATCGGCGGTGAAGGTGATCCAGTCGCCGTGGCGCCACACGCCGGCGTGGTCCTCGAAGTAGGCGGCCCGGTAACGCGACCCGTCGGCATCGCCCCAGAAGCCCACCGGCATGGAGGGCATGGGGGCGGTGACCACCAGCTCGCCCAGCTCGCCGGGGGGGCACGGGGTGCCGTCGGGCCGGAACGCCTCCACCGCGCAGCCCAGCAGGCGGCAGCTGATCTCCCCGGCCCGCACCGGCACCAGGGGCGATGCCCCCAGGAAGGCGGTGCACACGTCGGTCCCCCCGCTGATGGACGACACCGGGACACCCAGGGTGTCGTGGACCCAGCGGAACCCGGACGCCGGCAGCGGTGCCCCGGTGGAGCCGACCCAGCGGAGGGCGCCCCGCTCGGGGGCCAGCCCCTCCTTGCGGCAGGCCATGAGGAACGGGGCCGAGGCCCCTAGCACGGTGCAGCCGGTCTCGCCGGCCAGGTCCCACAGGGTGCCCAGGTCGGGGTGGGCCGGGTCGCCGTCGAAGAGGACGACGGTGGCCCCCACCAGCAGGCCGGAGACGAGGTAGTTCCACATCATCCAGCCGGTGGTGGTGAACCAGCAGAAGCGGTCGGCGGGGGTGAGGTCCTGGTGCAGGGTGAGCACCTTGAGGTGCTCGACGGTGATGCCCCCGTGGCCGTGGACGATGGCCTTGGGCAGGCCGGTGGTGCCCGAGCTGAACAGCACGTAGAGGGGGTGGTCGAAGGGCACCGGGGTGAAGGTGGGGGGCCCGGGGTCGTCGCCGGCCAGGAGGGCCGACCACCCGTCCTCGCCGGTGGGGTCGAGGTAGGGCAGGGCCACCACGTGGCGGACCGAGGGCAGGGCCGCCCGCAGGGCGGCGACCTCGGCGGTGCGGTCGACGGCCTTGGCGCCGTAGCGGTAGCCGTCGACGGCCAGCAGGACCACGGGCTCTATCTGGGCGAAGCGGTCGATCACCGACCGGGTGCCGAACTCCGGGGCGCAGCTCGACCACACCGCCCCGATGGAGGCGGTGGCCAGGAAGGCCACCAGGGTCTCGGGCACGTTGGGGGCGTAGGCGGCCACCCGGTCGCCGGGGCCCACCCCCAGGCGCCGGAGCCCGGCCGCGGCCCGGGCCACCAGGCCGGCCAGCTCCCCCCAGGTGATCTCCGTGCCCGGGCGGGTCTGGCTGCGGGCCACCACGGCCACGTCGTCGGGCCGCTCGGCCGCCGCGGCCAGGGCGTGCTCGGCGTGGTTGAGGGTGGCGTCGGGGAACCAGCGCGCCCCCGGCATGGCCCGCTCGGCCAGCACCGCGGTGGGCCGGTCGTGCCAGCGCACCCCCAGGTCGGTGGCCACCGCCCCCCAGAAGCCGTCCAGGTCGGTGACCGACCAGGCGTGGAGCTCGGCGTAGGTGGCGTGCCCGTGGGCGGTGGCGAAGCGCCCGGCGGCGGTGGCGCTCCAGGCGTCGGCCGGGGGCCTCCACAGCACCTCGCCCCGGGCGGTGGTGGTGTCGTCGATCATGGCGGAGGCGAGGCTACGGCCCCGGCCCGGGCGCGGCGGAGCCCGCGCCGCCGGGGCGCGGGCTCCGTGACGGTGGTGCGCCTCAGCCCAGGTTGGAGGCGACGAACTCCCAGTTCACCAGGTGGTCCAGGTAGGTGTTGAGGAAGTCGGGCCGCTTGTTGCGGAAGTCGATGTAGTAGGCGTGCTCCCACACGTCGACGGTCAGCAGAGCCCGCACGTCGTGGTTGAGGGGCAGGTCGGCGTTGGGGGTCTTCATGACCTTCAGGCCGCCCTCGCCGTCGTCGGCCAGCCAGGCCCAGCCCGAGCCGAACTGGCCCATGCCAGCGGCGATGAACTCCTCGCGGAAGGCCGCGTAGCCGCCGAAGGCCGAGCCGATCCGGTCGGCCAGCTCACCGGTGGGCTCGCCCCCCCCGTCGGGGCTCATGCACTCCCAGAAGAACGAGTGGTTCCAGTGCTGGCCGGCCTGGTTGAACAGGGGGCCGTCGGAGGCCTTGACGATCTCCTCCAGGGATGCGTTCTCGTGCTCGGTCCCGGCGATGAGCTCGTTGAGCTTGTCGACGTAGGCCTTGTGGTGCTTCCCGTGGTGGAACTCGAGGGTCTCGCGCGACATGTGGGGGGCGAGGGCGTCGAGGTCGTAGGGGAGATCAGGGAGGGAGAACGCCATGCGGCATGTTCCTTTCGTGTGGATCGCGATCGACTCTACCGGTGGGGTCCGGACCGGGGCACCGGCGCTCCCGGCGCCGGGGGCGGAGGTGGCGCGGCGCTCGTGTCAGTCGCGCCCGGGGCGACGGTCGGGCCCGGCGGCGTCGTCCGAGGCGCCCGGGGGCAGGGCCCGGGCCAGCTCCTCGGGGCTGGGGTCGTGGGGCCGGCGGGCGGCGGCGGGGAGCAGGTCGACCAGGGCGGCCATGATCCGCTTGGTGTCGGCGTCGGGGCTGCGGTGCTTGAGCTCCACCGGCGGCCCCACCCGGATGCGGACGGTGGGCGGGTCGGCGATGGCGGTGACGTTGGGGAACCGTGCGTTGCGGGGCCACACCCGCTCGGTGCCCCACAGGCCGACGGGGATGACCGGCACCTTGGCCAGGGCGGCCAGGCGGGCCGCCCCCCACCGGCCCCGCAGCTCGGGGTCGTAGAAGGCCCGGCCCCGGGGGATGGTGCCCTGGGGCATGAGGGCCACCAGCTCGCCGGCGGCCAGGGCGTCGGCCGCGGCCCGCAGGGGCTCGTCGGAGCCGGTGCCCCGGTCGACCCGGATGCCGCCCAGGGCGGTGGCGATCTGGCCCACCACCGGGGCGTCGAACACCTCCTTCTTCCCCAGGAAGCGCACCGGCCGGCCCACCCGGGCCAGGGCGAAGCCGATGGCCAGCGGGTCGAAGTAGCTGCGGTGGTTGCCGACGATGATGGCCGGCCCCCGGTCCGGGATGTGGTCGAGGCCGTCGACGTCCCAGCGGACCCACGGGAACAGGCGGGGCTGGGCCAGGAGCTGCACCGCCCGCTGGGGCTCCACGCCGGCCAGCTTGGGCACGCCGGCCGGGACGTCGAAGTGCTGGCTGGGCCAGCGGCGCAGGGCCGCCACCACCCGCAGGCGGGGGTCGGGGTTGACGGCCACGGCGTGGCGCACGGCCGAGAGCAGGGGCACGTCGTAGACGCTGTCGGAGTAGGCGTAGCTGGCCCGGAGGTCGACGTCGTGGGCCGCGGCCCAGTCCCGCACCGCGGCCAGCTTGCCCGGGCCCCACACGAAGTGGCCGTCGACGGTGCCGTCGTAGGCCCCGTCGCGCTCGCCGTAGCGGGTGGCGATGACGTCGTCGAAGCCCAACGCCGTGGCCAGGGGCTCGACCAGGTCGAACGGCGACGTGGTGGCCATGACCACCGGGCGGCCAGCGGCGTGGTGCTCGTCGACCAGGAGGCGGGCGAAGGGCAGCACGTCGTCGACCAGTCGCTCGGCCGCCACCCGCCCGGCCTGGCGCACCGCCTCCCGGTTCCAGCCGGTGGCCACCCGGGCCATCTGCCGGGTCAGGATCATGGAGGGCAGGGTCTCGCCGACCACGTCGAAGACCTTGTAGACCAGCGACTCCCCGGGGACGGGCCGGTCGGACACCACCCCCGCGGCCCGCAGGGCCTGGGTGATGACCGGGCCACTGGCCCCCTTCAGCAGCGTGCGGTCGAGGTCGAAGAACGCCGCGGCGCGCGAGGGGGAGGGCACACGGCGATGCTAGCGACGGGGGTCGCGGGCCACCCCGGGGCACCGGCGCCGTCACCCGGGCACGCCAGACTGCCGGGATGGACCTGCGCCAGCTCGCCGCCCTGGCGGCCGTGGCCGACCACCGGTCGTTCTCGGCCGCGGCCCGGGCCCTCCACACCGTGCAGTCCAACGTGTCCAGCCACATCGCCAACCTGGAGCGGGAGCTGGGGGTCGCCCTGGTCGACCGGGCCACCGGCGACCTGACCGAGCAGGGCCGCCTGGTGCTGGACCGGGCCCGGCGGGTGCAGGCCGAGCTGGACGCGGTGGCCGCCGACCTGGCCGCCCACGCCGGCACCGTCACCGGCCGGGTGCGGCTGGGGATGATCGGCACCGTCGGGGCCTGGCTCCTGCCCCTCCTCATCCCCGACCTGGCCCGCTCGCACCCCGGCATCCACCTGGTGGTGGTGGACGCCACCACCACCTCCCTCATCCCCCAGGTGGTGGCCGGCACCCTCGACGTCGCGGTGGTGAACCTGCCCGTCACCGCCCCCGACCTGCGGGCCGAGCCGCTGTTCGAGGAGGAGCGGGTGGTGCTGGCCCCGCCCGGCCACCCCCTGGCCCGCCGCCGGGGCGCCCGGGTCCCCCTGGCCGAGCTGGCCCGCCACCCCCTCCTGCTGGAGCCCCCGGGCACCGCCTTCCGCGACGACCTCGACTCGGCCGCGGCCCGGGTGGGGGTGGAGCTGACCGCCCTGGCCGAGATCGACGGCATGCGGGCCCTGGCCGCCCTGGCCCAGGAGGGCTTCGGGGCCGCGGTGCTGCCCGCCACCGCCGCCCCCATCCCGCCGCCGACGGGCTGGCGCCGCCTGGAGGTGACCGGCCTCGGGCCCCGCACCGTGGGCCTGGCCACCAGCCGGCGCAGCCGCCCCACCGCCCCGGCCCGGGCCGCCACCGCCGAGCTGCGCACCCTCCTGGCCGCCGAGGTGCCCACCCGCCCCGGCCTCCGCCTCCTGGCCCCCGGCGAGGGCGACGACGGCGACGCGGCGTCGACCGGGGCTGATCCCCCGCTCCCGGCGGGGTGAGCAGGGCCGGAAGGGCCGGCCGCGACGGTCACGGTCCCCGGCGCCGCCCTCTAGATTGGGCCTCGCCCCTGGACCGACAGCGAGGACCTCCGACGTGGCCGAGAGCGTGACGATCACCGACAACCGCACCGGCGAAACGATGGAGATCCCGATCGTCAACGGCGGGATCGACTCGTCGCAGTGGAAGAAGCTGCTGGGCAACACCTGGTTCTACGACCCGGGCTACACCTCGACCGCGGCCACCTCGTCGGCCATCACCGAGATCGACGGCGACGCCGGCATCCTCCGCTACCGGGGCTACCCCATCGAGGAGCTGGCCCAGAAGTCCTCGTACCTCGAGGTGGCCTACCTGCTCATCTTCGGCGAGCTCCCCACCGAGGAGGAGTTCACCCCCTGGGCCCACGACATCACGTACCACACGTTCATCCACGAGAACGTGCGCAAGCGGTTCCTGGAGGGCTTCCACCACGACGCCCACCCCATGGGCATGCTGGTCTCGGCCATCGCCGCCCTGTCCACCTTCTACCCGGACGCCAAGAGCATCGGCGACGAGGACAACCGCTACCGCCAGACGGTGCGCCTCATCGCCAAGATGCCGACCCTGGCCGCGGCCTGCCACCGCTTCAGCGTGGGCATGCCCTTCGTCTACCCCGACAACTCGCTCGGCTTCTGCGCCAACTTCCTGTCGATGATGTGGAAGATCGCCGAGCCCCGCTACGACGCCAACTACGCCCTGGCCCACGCCCTCGACACGCTGTTCATCCTCCACGCCGACCACGAGCTCAACTGCGGCACCGCCACCATGCGGATGATCGGCTCCTCCAACGCCGATCCCTACTCGGCCGCCGCCGGCGCCGCCGCCGCCCTGTACGGCCCCCGCCACGGCGGGGCCAACGAGGCCGTCATCAAGATGCTCACCGAGATCGGCAGCATCGAGAACGTGCCCGCCTTCGTCGACGCCGTGAAGGAGGGCAAGGGCAAGCTCCAGGGCTTCGGCCACCGGGTGTACAAGAACTACGACCCCCGGGCCCGGATCATCAAGACGACGGCGGAGGAGGTCTTCGCCGTCACCGGCAAGAACCCCCTGCTCGACATCGCCCTGAAGCTCGAGGAGGTCGCCCTCTCCGACGAGTACTTCAAGAGCCGGCGGCTGTACCCCAACGTGGACTTCTACTCGGGCCTCATCTACCAGGCCATGGGCTTCCCCACCGAGATGTTCACCGTGCTCTTCGCCATCCCCCGCATGGCCGGTTGGCTGGCCCACTGGAAGGAGCTGATGGAGCAGGACCAGAAGATCGCCCGGCCCCGCCAGCTCTACACCGGCGCCCCCGAGCGGTCCTACGTGTCCATGGAGGACCGCTGACCGCTCCGGTCGGATCCCCGGGGCCCGTCCCCGTGGGCTGGGCCCGTCCGGCGCCCACCCGGCGGGACGCCCCGCTCGGGCGCCGCGCCGCGGCCCGGGCCATCGACGTGGCCCTCGTCCTCCTCGTGGCCTACGTCGCCGGACGGTTCGTGCCCGGTGAGCGGGTGGTGGCCCGCCTGGTCCTGGCCCTGGCGGCCATGACGGCCTACGAGGCGCTGTTCGTCATCCAGCTCCGGGCCACCCCGGGGAAGCTGGCCACCGCCCTGCGGGTGGCCGAGCTGGACCGGGTGCGGGTCGACCAGGGCACGGCCTGGATCCGGGGGGCCGTCACCAGCGCCGGGACGGCGGCCGTGGTGCTGGCCGTCGTGCCCGGGGGCCTGGCCGGAACCCGGGGCGTGCTGCCGGCCGCCCTGCGGGCCCTGCTCGACAGCGGGGCCGGCCTGCTGCTGGGCGGGGCGCTCCTGGTGGTGGCGGCCGCCTACGTGATGGGCATCGTCACCGCCCCCCTCCACCGGGGGATCGCCGACCGGGTGGCCGGCACCGTGGTCGTGCCGTTCGAGGCCCCCGAGCTCGTCACCAGCCAGGAGGTGGGCGCCGGCACCGAGGCCCGCCGCCCCCGGCCCCACACGGCGTGGGGCCCGGTGGCCCGGCCCGACGCCAGGCGCCGGGCCCGCACCGCCCGACTCGACGACGCGCCACTGCTGGTCGTGGGCCTGGTGGCGGTGATCGTGGCCTGGGCCCTCGACCCCACCACCCTGGTCACCCTCCTGGGCCTGCGGGTGCCGGTGGTGGCCGCCGCCCTGGTGGTGGCCTGGTCGGCCCTGCTGGTGGTGGACGAGACGTGGCGCATCGCCCGCGACGCCGGCACCGCCGGCCACCGTCGCGAGGGGCTGGCCGTGGTCGACGAGGCCACCGGCGAGGCTCCCGGCCGCGGCCGGGCCCTGGCCCGGGCCGTGGTGCTGGGCGTGTTCTGGCTGTTCCCCCCGCTGTTGCCCGTCCTGCTGCTGTGGGTCGAGCTCAGCCCCACCGGCCAGGGTCCCCACGACCTGGTGGCCGGGACCGTGGTGGTCGAGGTGCCGGGCCGGGGGCCGGCCTGATGGCCCTGGCCACCCTGCCCCTGCGCGACGAGAGCCCCCGGCGAGCCGTGCCCTGGGTGGTGCTCACGCTCATCGGCCTCAACGTGGCCGTCTTCCTGTTCCTCCAGCCGGCATCGCTGCAGCAGGGCAAGGTCGACACCGACACCCTGACCGCCACCGAGGACCGGGCCCTGAGCGAGCACACCTCGGCCTGGGGGGTGGTCCCGTGCGAGGTCCGGGTGCTGGAGTCCCGCAGCGAGGGGGCCCGGTGCACCAGCGACGCCGACCGGCCCATCGTCGACGGCAAGCCCATCCTGGCCACCCTGCTGACCGCCCTGTTCCTGCACGGCAGCCTCCAGCACCTCGGCTTCAACATGCTGTTCCTGTGGGTGTTCGGGGCCGCGGTGGAGGACCGCCTGGGACCGGGCCCCTTCCTGGGGCTGTACCTGGTCGGCGGCCTGCTCGGGAACCTGGCCTACGTGCTGGCCAACGCCGGCTCCGCCGCGCCCGCCATCGGCGCCTCGGGGGCCATCTCGGCGGCCATGGGCGCCTTCCTGGTCCGGGGCCCCCGCCGACGCATCCTCTCCTTCGTCCAGCCCCTGCCACTGGTGGTGGTGGCCCTGCCGGCCTGGGCCTTCCTGGCCCCCTACCTGGTGAGCCAGTTCGCAACCCCCGACGACGCCCGGGTGGCCTGGCAGGCCCACGTGGGGGGGATGGTGGCCGGCATCGTGGGCGGCGCGGTGCTGGGCTGGCTGGTCCCCCGGGCCGGGCACTGGCGCCGCCGGCGCCGGCCCCCGGTCGAGGCCCGTCCCGACCCGTCGTCGTGGACCGTCCCCGCCGCCCCGCCCCCGGCCTGACCCGCCGCCGCCCCGGCCTGCGGCCCGTCCGGCGGGGCGCCGGTCAGGCGCCCACGTCGAGGAGGATCTTGCCCACGTTGGCGTTGGCCTCCATGTGGCGGTGGGCCTCGGCCGCAGCGGCCAGCGGGTAGCGGCTGTCGACCACGGGCCGCACCTGGCCCCGCTCGAAGAGGGGCAGCACCTCCCGGCCGAAGCGCTGGGTGAGGGCGATCTTCTCCTCGACGGGCCGGGCCCGCAGCACGGTGCCCACCAGGCGGGCCCGCTTGGGCAGCAGGGCGCCCAGGTCGAAGGTGGCCTTGCCGCCCCCCATCACGCCCACCTGGACGATGGTCCCCCCGGTGCGGAGGGCCCGGATGTTGCCGGCCAGGTAGTCGCCGCCGACCACGTCCAGCACCACGTCGACGCCGGCCCCGCCGGTGGCCTCCCAGGCCGCCTCCACGAAGTCCTCGCCGTTCGTGTAGTCGACCACCACGTCGGCCCCCAGGGCCCGGCAGGGCTCGACCTTGGCCGTCGAGGCGGTGGTGACCACCCGGGCCCCCAGGGCCCGGCACAGCTGGAGGGCTGCGCTCCCCACCCCCGACGCCCCGGCGTGGACCAGGGCGGTGCGCCCGGCGGTGAGCCCGCCCTGCACCACCAGGGCGTCCCAGGCCGTGATCCACACCTCGGGCACGGCGGCGGCGTCGGCCAGGCCCACCTCGGGCGGGATGGGCAGGAGCTGGCGCTGGTGGACGGCGATCATCTCGGCGTAGGAGCCGCCGGAGACGATGCCCATCACCTCGTCGCCCACCCGCCACTCGGTGGCCCGGTCCCCCAGGGCGGCCACCTTGCCGGCCAGCTCCATGCCCGGGATCTCATGGGCCCGCCCCGGCCCCGGCTCGGGGTAGAGGCCGCGACGCTGCAACAGGTCGGCCCGGTTGAGGGCGGTGGCCCGCACCGCCACCAGCACCTCGTCGGGCCCGGGCTCGGGGTCGGGGACCTCGGCGACGGTGAGGACGTCGGGGTCCCCGTAGCTCTCGATGACGACGGCGCGCATGGGCCGACCCTACGGCGCGTGAGGGCCCGGTCGCCGAGCGACGCCGGCGCGGTGGCAGGATCGGCGCCGTGGACTTCGCCCTGCCCCCCGAGCTGGTGGCCCTGGCCGACGAGGCTCGGGCCGTGGGGCGGGCCGCCGCGGAGCGCTCGGAGGCCGCCGGCCGGCCCGTCGAGGACACGTGGATGGTGGGCGTGGACGACGCCTTCGCCCGGGAGCTGGCCGAGCGGCGCTGGCTGGGCATGACCTGGCCCGAGGCCGAGGGCGGCGGGGGGCGCAGCCCGCTGGAGCGGTTCGTGGTGGTCGAGGCCCTCATCTCCGAGGGGGCGCCCATAGCCGGCGTCTGGTTCGCCGACCGGCAGATCGGGCCCACCCTCCTCCAGTTCGGGACGGCCCGGCAGCGGGCCCGGTGGCTGCCCGGCATCCTGGACGGCACGGCCCGGTGGTGCATCGGCATGAGCGAGCCCGACGCCGGCTCGGACGTGGCCTCGCTCCGCACCCGGGCCGTGCCCGACGGTGGCGACTGGGTGGTGACCGGCACCAAGGTGTGGACCAGCGGCGCGGCCCTGGCCGACCACTGCTACCTCATCGCCCGCACCGACCCCGGGGCCCCGCCCCACCGGGGCCTCTCCGAGCTGGTGGTGGACATGGGCTCGCCCGGCGTCGAGGTGCGGCCCATCGCCGACGCGGTGGGCGACACCCACTTCTGCGAGGTCACCTTCACCGAGGTGCGGGTGCCCGGCGACCACCTGGTGGGCCAGCCCCACGGCTCGTTCCGCCAGGTGATGCGGCAGATGGAGCACGAGCGCGGCGGCATCGACCGGCTGGTGTCCAACCACCGGCTCTACCGGGACGTGCTCCCCCACGCCGAGCTGTCCCGCCCCCTGGTGCGCCAGGAGGTCGCCGCCCTGGAGGGCGCCTACCGCCTGGGCCGGCTGCTGGTCCTGCGCGAGGTGCTGGGCCAGGCCCCGCCGTCGTTCTCGGCCGCCACCAAGACGTTCTGCACCGAGCACGAGCAGAGGGTGGCCGCCTTCGGCGCGGCGACGCTGGGCCCGGCCGCGGTGGCCGGCGACGCGGCCCTGGCCCGCCGGGTGGCCCGCAACCTCTGCTACGCCCCCGCCTACACGCTCATGGGGGGCACCACCCAGATCCTGCGCACCATCCTGGGCGAGCGGGTCCTGGGCCTGCCCCGCTGACCGCCGACGCCGCTCAGGTCAGGCGGCGGACCTGGGGGTCGGGGTCCCAGGGGGCCAGGACCAGGCGGACGTCGGTGATGGCGGCGTCGTGGTCCGAGGTGATCACCGGGGAGAGGCGGAGCGAGGC
Source organism: Acidimicrobiales bacterium (assembly GCA_035630295.1). Classification (NCBI taxonomy): domain Bacteria; kingdom Bacillati; phylum Actinomycetota; class Acidimicrobiia; order Acidimicrobiales; species Acidimicrobiales bacterium. The sequence goes on from DASQKY010000027.1 coordinate 78,012, forward strand.
CACCTCGGGCACGGCGTCGGCCAGGGCCGACAGGCGCAGCAGCAGGTCGACCAGCGCGGCCCGGCCGGCGGGGTCCAGGGCACCGAGGTCGCCGGCCAGCGAGCCCCCGTCCACCAGGGCGGCGGCGTCGTCGTCGGTCAGGGGCAGGATGCGCCGGGCCCGCGACCCGCCCAGGGCCGGGCCGAAGGCCAACACCGAGCCCAGCACCGGGTGCTGGTGCACCTCCACGCAGACGTCCACGCCGTGGGGGGCCATGTCCTGGACCAGGGCCGAGGCCATGGCCGGCCCGTGGTGGGCGGCCATGCGGTCGTACGAGGCTCGCAGCTCGGCCTCGGTGAACAGGTCGACGGCCACGCCCCCCTCCTCGGTCCGGCTGGGCCGTTCCACCCCCAGGGCCTTGAGGGCCACCGGCCACCCGATGCGCTCGGCCGCGGCCACCGCCTCGTCCGCCCCGGCCACCACCTGCTGGGCCACCGGGTGCAGGCCGGCGCAGGCCAGCAGGGCCAGGGCCTCGCCCAGGGGGGCGTGGCGCTCGCCGGCCGGGCCGGGGCCCCCGAGCCAGCCGGCGACCAGGGCCGCGGCCGCCTCGGCGTCCACCCCGTGCAGGTCGGGCACCACCCCGGTCTGGCGGGTCCGCCACTCGCGGTAGCGGGCCACCCGGCCCAGGGCGTGGGCCGCGGCCTCGGGGAAGTCGAAGACCGGGACCGCGCCGGCCGGCCGGTCCCCCGGCAGCACCGCGCCCAGGAACGAGGCCACCACCGGCTTGGCCGTCCCCGACGTGGCCGCCGCCTCGCCCACCGCCCGGGCCATGGCCCCCACGTCGCCGGCCAGGCGGGGAGCGTGCAGGACCAGCAGCGCGTCGACACCGGGGTCGGCCAGCAGGGCCCCCATGGCCGCCGCCACCTCCGCCGGCCCGGCCTCCTCGGCCAGCTCGACCGGGTTGCCGACCCGTCCCCCGGGGCCCAGCACGGGGCGCAGGCCGGGGCCCGGGACGGCCAGCTCCAGCCCGGCGGCCACGCAGGCGTCGGTGCCCAGCACCGCCGGCCCCCAGTAGGTGGAGAGCACGGCCACCCGGCGCCCGGCCGGCAGGGGCTGGTCGACCAGCACCCGGGTGACGTCGAAGAGCTGGTCCAGGGTGTCGACCCGGATCACGCCGGTCTGGGCCAGCAGGGTGTCGGTGACCTCCTCGCTGGTGCCCCCGGCCTCGCCCCCGGGTTGGCGGTGGGCCAGGACGCTGCCCGCCTTGACGGCCACGATGGGCTTGGCCCGCCCCACCCGGCGGGCGATGCGGGCGAAGTTGCGGGGGTTGCCGAAGGACTCCAGGTACAGGACGACCACGTCGGTGGCCGCGTCGGTCTCCCAGTACTGGAGCAGGTCGTTGCCCGACACGTCGGCCTTGTTGCCGGTGGCCACGAAGGACGAGACCCCCAGCCCGAGCTGCTCCAGGCGGCGCAGGACGGCCGCGCCGATGGTGCCCGACTGGGACGACACCGCCACCCGGCCGGGCCGGGGCGCCACCTCGGCGAAGGTGGCCAGCAGGCGCACCCCGGGGGCGGTGTTGACGATGCCCATGGTGTTGGGGCCAACCAGGCGCAGGCCCAGCCGCCGGACCTGCTCGACCAGGGCCCGCTCCCGGTCGGCGCCCTCGGGCCCGGCCTCGGCGAAGCCGGCCGAGATGACCACCAGGCCCTGCACCCGCTTGCGGCCGCACTGCTCCACCACGTCGGGCACCTGGTCGGCCGGGACGACCACGATGGCCAGGTCGATCTCGTCGGGCACGTCCAGGATCGAGGGGTGGGCCCGGACGCTGGCCACCACGTCGGCCTCGGGGTTGACCGGGTACACCGGCCCCTCCAGCTCGCCGGCCAGGAGGCGGCGGAACACGGCCTGGCCCAGGCTGTCGGGCCGGCGCGAGGCGCCGATGACCGCCACCGACCGCGGCGCCAGGATGCGGGCCACCGAGCGGGCCTCGGCCCGCCGGGCCCGCTCGGCCATGGCCGCCATGGCCTCCTCGGTGGGCTCGATGGGGAACTCGACCTCGATCACGCCGTCGGCGAAGCGGCTGGTCACCTCGAAGCCCACCTGCTTGAACACGCCCAGCATGCGCCGGTTGCTGGGCAGGACCTGGGCGGTGAAGGCGGTGATGCCCACGTCGCGGGCCGCGGCGGCCAGGTACTCGAGCAGCACGGTGGCCATGCCCCGGCCGGCGTGGTCGTCGTCGGTGAAGAAGGCCACCTCGGCCACCGAGCGGGACGGGTAGCGGTCGTAGCGGGCCACCCCCACCAGCTCGTCGTTGATGATGCCGACGAAGGCCATCCGATCCAGGCCGTCGACCCGGGTCAGCCGGTCGATGTCGGCGGTGGTGAGCCGGGGCCGGGGGCTGAAGTAGCGGAAGTAGATGCTCTCGGGGGACTGCCGCTCGTGGAACCGCAGGATGCGGGGGCCGTCCTCGGGGCGGATGGGCCGCACGTGCACGGTGCCGCCGTCGGACAGCACCACGTCCCCGGCGTAGGCCCGGGTCTCGGGGGTGGCAGCCACGGTCCCGAGGGTACCGACAGGCCCGACCCCGGGGCGCAGGGCCTCTCATCCCGGGGCGGGCGGCCGACCGGGGTGGCCTCCCTCGGGTGGGTGCCCGGGCGCCGATGGGCTCCTCGGTAGCCTCCCCGTCGTGGTGGACCTCCTCGCTCTCGTGGCCGGCGCGGCCGTCGGCGTGCTGGTCGGCGTGGCCGTCCTCGGCATCCGCCGCGGCTCGGCCCCGCGGCCCGCCCCCGCCCCCCGCCGGGCCCCGGCTGCGCCCACCGCGCCACCGGCCCCGGTCCCGGCAGCGGCCGGTGCCGGCCATGCGATCCGGGTCAACCGCCCCGCCTCTGCCCCCGCGGCCGTCCCCACCGCGCCCGTGGCCGCCGCCGTGCCCACCGCGCCGATGGCGGCGGCCGGCCCGAGCCCCGTGGCCGGCCGGCTGGAGGTGGAGGGCGCCCAGGCCCCCGTGGCCCTGGGTGACGAGCCGGTCACCATCGGCCGGGGCGCCGACCAGGTGCTCCGGGTCCACGACGAGCGGGCCAGCCGGGCCCACGCCGTGGTCCGCCGCCGGGCCAAGGGGGGCTGGGAGCTGGCCGACGCCGGCTCGGCCAACGGCACCCAGCTCAACGACCACCGCATCCCCGACGGGCGGGTGGCGCCCCTGCGCGACGGCGACCGCATCGGCGTGGGCGGCACCACCATCACCTACCGCGAAGGCGGTGGCGACCCGGACCCCACCGACCGCCGGCCCCCGGCCGACCCCGACGCCACCCGGATCGCCTGATGGTGCCGGTGATCCTCTTCGTGGTGGGCGTGGCCCACGGCCTGGTGGCGGTGGCCACCGTGTCGGCCTTCCGGGGCCGGCGCGTCCTGCGCCCCGACGGCCGGGTGGGGCGGCGCCGGGGCCCGGTGCGGATCCTGCTCGGCCTGGTGGGCCTGGGCGTGGTGGCCGCCCTGTTGGCCGTCGAGCTGGGCTGGTTCTACGCCAACCGCCAGTTCGACGAGGTGGAGCGGGTGGACGTGGACGTGGACGGCCGCAGCGTCCTGGCCGGCGGCGACGCCCGGGGCACCAACTACCTGCTGGTGGGCACCGACACCCGGCCCGGCTTCACCCAGAACCTGGCCGACACCATCCTGGTGCTGCGCACCGGCGACGGCCCGGCCCGCATGCTGTCGCTGCCCCGGGACCTGTTCGTGCCCATCCCGGGCCGGGGCATTGAGGGGCGCATCAACTCCTCCTACAACGGCGGGCCCACGTCCCTCATCCGCACCGTGCAGGAGTCGGTGGGCATCCCCATCGACCGCTACATCGAGATCAACTTCGTCAGCTTCGCCGGCCTGATCGACGCCGTGGGCGGGGTCACCATCAACTTCCCCAACCCGGCCGTCGACACCAAGTCGGGCCTGAACGTGCAGCAGTCCGGCGACGTCCGCCTGGACGGCACCCAGGCCCTGGCCTACGTGCGCAGTCGGACCTACCAGGAGGTCATCGACGGCCAGGTCCAGCCGTCCGACGGCCTGGCCGACCTGAGCCGGGTCCAGCGCCAGCAGACGTTCCTGCGGGCCGTGCTGAACGAGGCCGGTTCCAGCCGCAACCCGTTCGAGCTGGACGAGATCGGCCAGGCCCTCATCGGGGGCCTGCGGGTCGACAACCACATGGAGCTGGTGGACGCCCTGCGCTTCGCCTGGACCATGGGCCGCCTGGACCCGCAGCAGACCGAGCTGCCGGTCTCGTTCGTGCCCGGCGAGAGCTACGTGGTGCTCCGCCAGCCCGAGGCGGCGGCGGTCATCGGCACCTTCGCCGGCTAACCGGCGCCGGCCCGGTCGCCGCCCGAGGCGGCCAGGAGGGCGGCCACCGGGCTCAGGTCGAAGGGCCGGCCCACCATGACGATGAGGTGGGTGGCCCCGGCGGCCACGAAGGCCTCGGCGTCGTCCACCTCCGAGGGCTGGAGGGCGACGGTGCGCTCGATGGCGGCCGGGTCCCGGCCCACCTCGGCGCAGTGCCGGTCGAGCACCTCGTTCTTGTGGGCGTAGGCCTCGGGCGGGCCGAAGGCGTTCCACGCGTCGGCGTGCTGGGCCACGATGCGCAGGGTCACCTTCTCCCCCGCCCCGCCGACCAGGATGGGCAGCGGGCCCAGGGGGGCGGGGGTGAGCGCCTCCAGCCGCTGGCGGATGGTGGGCAGGTCGCGCTCCAGGGCCCGGAGGCGGCCGATGGCGGTGCCGAACTCGTAGCCGTACTCGGTGTAGTCCCGCTCGAACCACCCGGCCCCGATGCCCAGGGTGAAGCGGCCGTGGCTGAGGTGGTCGATGGTGCGGGCCATGTCGGCCAGGAGCTGGGGGTTGCGGTACGAGTTGCAGGTCACCAGGGCCCCCAGGCGGGCCCGCTCGGTGTCGGCGGCCAGGGCGGCCAGCAGCGTGTAGGCCTCGAAGTGGGGCCCGTCGGGGTTGCCGTAGAGGGGGAAGAAGTGGTCCCACACCCAGATGGAGTCGACCCCCAGGGCATCGGCGTCCCGGGCCGCGTGGCGCAGGTCGTCGAGGTCCTCGACCTGGGGGTGGAGCTGGACCCCGACACGGAAGCGACGCATCGGGCCACGCTACCGACCAGGGCCGCTTCCGTCCGGGTAGTGGGTCAGTTCGGATCTGGCGGGGCGCATCCAGCTCACCACCGACGGCTTCGGCGTCTACCCGCAGGTGATCGACGCCCTCAGGCGGGGGAACATCGACTCGACCAGTCGATCAAGGACTGCCGCTCGACGGGGGTGAGCCCTCCCGACACCGATCTGGCGTCGTGCTCGCCGATGGCCACGGTGCGATGAGATCACGGAGCGCCGCTCGTCTGCACACGAGAGGAGAAAGGGAACCACCATGGAGACCATCAACCTGGGTATCGACGACGATCTGCCGCCGGTCGATTGGAGCACCATCGTCGAGCGGATCGCCGACGGTTCGCCGCCCGCGCCCGACGCCCACAACGCTCGCACGACGTGGCTCACGACGCTGAACGACGACGGGAGCCCGCATGTGACCGCGGTGGGGGCACTTTGGCTCGACGGCACCTTCTGGTTCCAGACCGGTGCCGGCACGAAGAAGCATCACAACGTCGAGCGCGACCGGCGCTGCTCGATCGCGGTGTCGATCCGTGACGCCGACGTGGTCGTCGACGGCCACGCCTCCCGGGTGACGGACCCCGCCGACGTGGCACGGGCGTCCCAGGGCTGGGCGGACGGCGGATGGCCGGCCGAACCCGACACCGACGGAACGGGGATCACCGCACCCTTCAACGCGCCGGCGCAGGGCCCACCGCCGTGGCATGTGTATCGCATGGAGCCCCGCTCTGCGACCGTGGTGCTAGGAGTCGAACCCGGCGGGCTCACGCGCTTCAGGTTCTGATCGTGCGCGGCGGCCACCATTGCCCACGACCACCGCCGGCCGAGCGTCATTCGCCCAAGGATGGCATCCCGGATGCACACCGACCCGCTACTCCCGGTCCGCCTCCTCGCACATGCGAGCTAGAGTGGCGGTGTGCCCTCGCTGACGCCAGGACAGGTGGCCGACCTGGCCGGGGTCAGCACCGACACGGTGCGGCGCTGGGCCGACGACGGGCGCCTCCCCACCACCCGGGACGCCAAGGGCCACCGGGCCATCGACGGCGCCGACCTGGCCCGCTTCCTGGTCGACCGGGCCGCGGCCGCGGCGGCGGCCGACGGGGCCCCCGGCCTCTCGGCCCGCAACCGCTTCCGGGGCATCGTGACCCGGGTCGTCACCGACGGCGTGGCCGCCACCGTGGAGCTCCAGGCCGGGCCCCACCGGATCGTGTCGCTCATCACCGCCGAGGCCGTCGACGAGCTGGGCCTGGCCCCGGGCGTGGTGGCCGACGCGGCGGTGAAGGCCACCGACGTGCTGGTCGACCTGGCCCGCCCCTGAGCCCGCCTCGACCCTGCGCCGCGGACCCCCGATCACCGATCTCCCGACCGTCGACCCCCGCCCCGAGCCCCATGGTCCCCTCCACCCCCGCCCTCCGCCGCCCGATCGCCGTCCTGGCCGTCCTCCTGCTGCTGCTCGGCGCGGCCGCCTGCTCGGACGACTCCCCCGACGGCGCCGGCTCGACCGGGGGCGAGGAGATCAGCGGCACCGTCACCGTGTTCGCCGCCGCCTCCCTCACCGACGTGTTCACCGCCCTGGGCCAGGCCTTCGAGGAGGCCCACCCCGAGGCCACCGTCGAGCTCGGCTTCGGCCCCAGCTCGGGCCTGGTCACCCAGGTCACCGAGGGGGCGCCGGCCGACGTGATCGCCACCGCGGCCGAGCCCGACATGGAGGACCTGGTCGACGCCGACGTCCTGGCCGGCGCCCCCGTGCCCTTCGCCACCAACCGGTTGGAGATCGCCGTCCCCCCCGGCAACCCGGCCGGCGTCGATGGCCTGGATGACCTGGCCGACGAGGACCTGGTGGTGGCCCTGTGCAACGAGGAGGTCCCCTGCGGCCGCTTCGCCCGCCAGGCCCTGGAGGGGGTCGCCGTGGAGCCCTCCATCGACAGCGACGAGGAGGACGTCCGGGCCCTGCTGACCAAGGTCGAGGCCGGGGAGGTCGACGTGGGCATCGTGTACGAGACCGACGTGGTGGCGGCCGGCGACGCCGTGGAGGGCATCGCCATCCCCGCCGACCAGAACGTGACCGCCACCTACCCCATCGCCACCGTGGGCGACACCGACCACGCCGCCGGGGCCGCCGCCTTCGTCGCCTTCGTGCTCTCCGACGAGGGCCGGGTGGCCCTGGCCGCGGCCGGCTTCGGCGCCCCGCCCGGCGCCGGGTGAGATGACGCCGGGCCCCACCCGTCCCCACCCGGGCGCCGAGCCGGCCGCCGGGCGGGTGCCCCGCGCCCTGGTGCCGTTGGCCGGCCTGGCCGTGGCCTTCCTGGTGCTGCCGCTGGTGGGCCTGCTCCAACGGGCACCGTGGTCCGACCTGGGCACGGTGGCCCGCTCCCCGGAGGTGGGCGACGCCCTGCGCCTGTCCCTGGCCACCGCCCTGGCCAGCACGGCGGTGGTGGTGACCCTGGGCGTGCCCCTGGCCTGGGTGCTGGCCCGCTCGCCCTTCCCCGGCCGGCGACTGGTGCGGGCCCTGGTGACCCTGCCCATGGTCCTGCCCCCGGTGGTCGGCGGGGCCGCCCTGCTCTTCGCCCTGGGCCGCAACAGCCCGCTCGGGCGGTGGCTGGACGGCACCCTGGGCATCACCCTCCCCTTCTCCACCGCCGGCGTGGTCATCGCCCAGAGCTTCGTGGCCCTGCCCTTCCTGGTGGTCACCGTGGAGGGCGCGCTCCGGGCCGGCGACCGGGGCCTGGAGGAGGCGGCCACCACCCTGGGCGCCGGGCGGTGGACGGTGCTGCGCCGGGTGACCCTGCCCCAGGTCGGCCCCTCGCTGGTGGCCGGGGCGGTGCTGGCCTGGGCCCGGGCCCTGGGCGAGTTCGGCGCCACCATCACCTTCAACGGCAGCCTCCAGGGCCGGACCCAGACCATGCCCCTGGCCGTGTACCAGGCCCTCCAGCGCGACCAGGGGGCAGCCATCGTCCTCAGCCTGGTGTTGGTGGCCGTGTCCCTGCTGGTGCTGGTGGCCCTGCGGGACCGCTGGACCCGGGCCCTGTGAGCATCCCGGCCGCCCCGGGCCCCCTGGCCGCCGCCCTGCGGGTCGGCCACGACGACTTCGCCCTGGACGTCGAGCTGGCCGTCGAGGCCGGTGAGGTGGTCGGGCTGCTGGGGCCCAACGGGGCGGGCAAGACCACCGCGTTGCGGGCCCTGGCCGGGCTGCGGCCCCTGGATGCCGGCCACGTCACCCTGGGCGGCACCCCGCTCGACGAGCCGGTCACCGGCACCTGGGTCCCGCCCGAGCGACGGCCCGTGGGCGTGGTGTTCCAGGACCTACGGCTGTTCCCGCACCTCTCGGCCCGCGACAACGTGGCCTTCGGGCTCCGAGCCCGGGGCACGCCCCGGCGCCGGGCCGACGCCGTGGCCGCGGCCTGGCTGGACCGCGTGGGGCTGGCCGACCGGGCCGGGCAGCGGCCCGGGTCCCTGTCGGGGGGCCAGGCCCAGCGGGTGGCCCTGGCCCGGGCCCTGGCCCCCGACCCCGGCCTGCTCCTGCTGGACGAGCCGCTGTCGGCCCTCGACACGACCACCCGGGCCGAGGTGCGCCGCCACCTCCGGGCCCACCTGGGAGCCTTCGCCGGCCCGGTGGTGCTGGTCACCCACGACCCGGTGGACGCCCTCACCCTGACCGACCGGCTGGTGGTCCTGGACGGGGGGCGGGCGGTGCAGGAGGGCACGGCGGCCGAGGTGGCCCGCCGGCCCCGCACGCCGTGGGTGGCCGACCTGGTGGGCCTGGCCCTGCTGCCGGGGCGGGCCGAGGGCGACGGGCGGGTCGCCCTCGACGGCGGCGGGGTGCTGGCCGCCGCCCCCACCCCGCTCCCCCCGGCTGGCGCGGCCGTCTACGCCGCCATCCGGCCCCGGGCCGTGGCCCTCCACCGGCAGCGGCCCGACGGGAGCCCCCGCAACGTGTGGGAGGCGACGGTGGCCGGGATCGAGGTGGTGGGCGACCGGGTCCGGGTCCAGGCGGCCGGGTCCGTCCCCCTCACCGCCGAGATCACGCCAGCCGCCCTGGCCGAGCTGGCCCTGGGCCCCGGAGACCGGGTGTGGGCCTCGGTCAAGGCCACCGAGGTCGACGTCTACCCCCGCTGACCCAGCCGGGCCGAGCCCCCGACCGAGCCCCGGCCGGGCGCGGGGCCGCCCCGGCGCGCCGTGGGGGGCGCACCGGGGCGGCGAACGGGGGGCGGGACGGCGGTCAGGCCGTGGTCGGCGGGGCGGTGCCGTCCTCGCCGCTGTCGGGCGCGGTGCCCTCCTCGGGGGCGTCACCACCGCGGCTCCGGGGGCCGGCGCCGCCCCCCGGGCCCCCGGGGCCCCGGCCGCCGGGACCGGTGGCCAGCTCGCCCGCCCGGATCCGCTCGGCGGCGACGGACCCGTCGTCACCGGCCTGGCCCCGCACGCCGACCTCGTCGCCGACGGCCAGGTCGGCCACCGCGATCTCCGTGACCACCACCACCTCGGTCTCGTCGCTGGTGGTGACGGTGACGGCCTCGCCGTCGGGACCGGCCACGGTCAGGGTGGTGCCGTCGATGGCCTCGACGGTGCCGGCCACCCCACCCCGGCGGTGCGCTCCCTCGGGCCGCTCCGGGGCGCCCTCGGGCCGCTCGGGGGCGTCCTCGCCGTCACCGGCCGGCACCTCGGCCAGGTGGCGGGCGGCGATGCTGCCGTCCTCGCCGCGGGCCCCCATGGCCCGGACGGTGTCGCCCACCGCCACGTCGGCCAGGGAGCCGGCGACGGACTCGGTGACCACGGTGTCGTCGGTGGTGGTGACGGTCACGCTGGTGCCGTCCGGGTCCTCGACGGTGAGGGTGGCGCCGTCGACGGCGGTGATGGTGCCCCGGGTGCCGGGGCCCCGCTGGCCCGGGGCGCAGCCGGCGGTGCCGGTGCCGGCGTCACCCTGCTCGCCCTCCTGGGCGGCGACGGTCGGGGGGCCCGAATCGGAGCGAGCGGCGCCGGCGGCGGCCGCCCCTCCGCCCAGGAGGGCCAGGGCCGCGGCCCCGGCGCCCACCCACATCCACGGGCGCCGGCGGGGGGCCGGTGCCGGTGGGCCGAACCCGGCGGGCTGGTCGGGGGAGGTCTGGTGGTCGTTCACGGCGTGCTCCTGTCGCGTGGTGGGGTGATGGAGCGCATCGTGTGCGACGAACCTGGGAGGCCCCTGGGAGCCACCTCCGACCTCCCCCCGAAGATCGGCGGGGCTAGAGCCAGCCGGCGCGACGGAAGTAGGCGATGAGCGAGCCCGACACCGCGGCCATGAGGCCCAGGGCCAGCGGGTAGCCGGCCCGCCAGTCGAGCTCGGGCATGTGGGTGAAGTTCATGCCCCACACCCCGGCCAGCAGGGTGGGCACGGCGATCACCGCGGCCCAGGCCGAGATCCGGCGCATGTCCTCGTTCTGGTGCACGCTCTGCTGGGCCAGGTTGGCGTTGAGGGCGTCGGTCAGCAGCTCCCGAGCCACCTCGACCCGGCCCATCACCCGGTGGGCGTGGTCGGACACGTCACGGAAGTAGTCCTCCAGGTCGTGGGGCACGACGTTGGCGTCGGGCTCGCACAGGTCCTCCAGCACGTCACCCACGGGGACGACGTTGCGCCGCAGCTCCAGCACCTGGCGCTTCAGGTTGTAGACCCGGGGCGCCTGGTTGCTGCGATCGGCGCTGAACACCGCCTCCTCGGCCTCGTCGACGTCGGCCTCCAGCTCCCCGACCACGGGGGCGTAGTCGTCGACGACCTGGTCGGCGATGCCGTACAGCACGGCCATCGGGCCCAGGCGCAGCAGCTGGCGGTTGCGCTCCATCCGGGCCCGCACCGAGCCCAGGGCGGTGGCCGTCCCGTGGCGCACGGTGATCACGAACCGGTGGCCCACGATGACCTGCAGCTCCCCGATCTCCACCTGGTCGGGCTGGTGGTAGCGGGCCGTCTTGAACACGAACAGGGAGGCCTCGTCGAAGCTGTCCCACTTGGCCCGCTGGTGGGCCTTGCGCACGTCCTCCAGCAGCAGCTCGTGGAGGCCGCACTCGGCGCTGACCTCGTCGATCTCGGCGTCGGTGGGGTCGTGCAGGCCGATCCAGGTGAAGGACGCCTCGTCGTCACCGGTGGCGGTGGCGCCCTGGATGGTGGCGGGACGCTCGACCCGGGCCCCGTCCCGGTACACGGCGCAGTCGACGATCACCGCTGCAGTCTGCCCCTGGGGTCACGGCCCGGGGAGGATGGCGGGCCGGGGCGGGCGGGAGGGCCGCTCGCTACCCTCGGCGCCGATGACCGACGACCCGTCCTCGCTCGTGACCGACCGCCTGGGCCGCCTGCTGGACGAGGGCGACCGCTCCGACCCCGTGGCCTTCCGGGGCCTCCAGTACGACCTGGGCCTGGCCTGGGTCCACTTCCCCGAGGGGTGGGGCGGCCTGGGCCTCGCCCCCACCCACCAGAGGGCGGTGGACGCCGCCCTGCGCCAGGCCGGCGCCCCCGGGCCCGGCACCCCGCACTTCTTCGGGCTGACCATGGCCGGGCCCACCGTGGTCACCCACGGCTCCGACGAGCTCCGGGCCCGCCTGCTGCGCCCGATGTTCACCGGCGAGGAGGCGTGGTGCCAGCTCTTCAGCGAGCCCGGCGCCGGCTCGGACCTGGCCGGCCTGGCCTGCCGGGCCGTGCGGGACGGCGACGAGTGGGTCGTCACCGGCCAGAAGGTGTGGAACACGCTGGCCCACCTGGCCGACCGGGGGATGCTGGTGGCCCGCACCGACCCCGACGCGCCCAAGCACAAGGGCCTCACCTACTTCGCCCTCGACATGCACGCGCCGGGGGTCGAGGTCCGGCCCCTGCGCCAGATCACCGGCGAGGCCGAGTTCAACGAGGTCTACATGACCGAGGTGCGGGTGCCCGACGCCGATCGCGTCGGGGACGTGGGCGAGGGCTGGCGCGTGGCCATGACCACGCTCTCCAACGAGCGCACCACCATCGGCGGCGGGGGCGGCCCGCCGGCCAAGGGCTCGGGGGCCATCGCCGAGGCGGTCCGCATCTGGCGGGAGGAGGCGCCGGAGCAGGACCCGGCCCTGAGGGACCGGCTGCTGCGGCTGTGGATCCGGGCCGAGGTCCTGCGCCTCACCAACCTGCGGGCCGCCCAGAACCGCAAGGTCGGCAACCCGGGCCCGGAGGGCTCGATCGCCAAGCTGATGTTCGCCCAGGTCAACATGGACGCCTACGAGCTGTGCGTCGACCTGCTGGGCCCCCGGGCCCTGGTGGGGTTCGACTACGCCATGCGCCGCTCGGAGAACCTGGGCCTCACCGGGCCGCCCGGCTCGGCCCGCAAGATGTTCCTGCGCAGCCGGGCCAACTCCGTCGAGGGCGGCACCTCCGAGATCCAGCGCAACATCGTCGGCGAGCGGGTCCTCGGACTCCCCGGCGAGCCCCGCACCGACAAGGACCCGCCCTGGAAGGACGTCCCCCGCAGCTAGGGCGACTCTTGACGTCCTAAATATGGACGTTTATGGTGAGGCCATGCAAACGGTCAGTCCTCCCCATCACCTGCTCCTTCCCGAGGCCTTCTCGGGCGACCGCCACGCAAGCCGCTACCGCAGCGTCCTGAACTCGCACCCCGATGCCTTCTCGGCGTTGCTCAACGTCCTCAACGACCCAGCCAACGAGCAGCGTCTGCAGGACGCCTCGGACCGCGACGAGGCCGCGCTCCGGGGCATCGAGCGGCAGCTCACCGAGAATTCGGCCGTGCTCGCCGCCATCGTCGACGACCGTGACGGACCCCGTTTCCGCCAGGCTGTCGGGGTGGCGGTGCGCCTCAAGATGCAGCGCCTGGGGTGGTCGACGTCGGGGCGCAGGGGGCCGGCCCGCGGCCCCCACTTCACCAAGGCCGAGAAGTACGTCCGGGCTGAGGACATCTCCGCGGCCGACCGGGCTCGGGCCGCCCTCGATCAGGTCGCAGCGATCGGGAGCGAAGACGAGCGACGACAGACCGGGGAACAGCTCCTGAGCGCCCTGGCCATCACCCGAGCCAGCGAGGGGCGTCCCTTCTGATGTTCGTCGTCCTCGACAGCGGACCGCTCGGCCTGCTCAGCAACCCGTCATCGTCCGTGGCGGCCGAGGCTGCCAACCGGTGGGCCAGAGCGACCATCGACCGCCACCAGATCGTGGTGCCCGAGATCGCCGACTACGAGGTACGGCGCGAACTCGTCCGGGCCGAGCGTGCCGAGGGCCTCCGCCGCCTCGACGCGCTGGCCACCGGGTTCGACTACCTGCCTGTCACCACGGCCATGTGGCGGCAGGCGGCCGATCTGTGGGCGACGGCCCGGCGAGAGGGGCGACCGACGGCGCCCGACCCCGCCCTCGACGGCGACGTGCTCCTCGCCGCCCAGGCCCTCGCCCTCGGCGCGGACGGTGAGGTCGTCATCGCCACCACCAACCCCCGCCACCTCCGGCGCTACGCTCCCGCGTCCTCCTGGGAGGAGATCACCTGACACCGAGGAGCTCGGCGCTCAAGGCGCGCGCCCTGCTCCATCTCCCGGGGCGGTCACGCAGCCGCCGTCCGACGGGGCTCAGCGGGCGGCGTTGAGGAGGGCGGTGAGCAGCACCGACCCGACGACGGAGAGCACGATCATGGCCAGGCACCCCACCGGGCCGCCCAGGACCCGCACCTCCGTGTCGCGGCCGAACCTCATCGGTCCTGCCCGCCGTCACCGTCAGAGACGAGGTGGGGGTGGGCCATGGAAGCCTCCTGGGTCGGCATCGACGCAGGACTGCCCACCCGCGGGCGCCCCAACCACGGGAGCCCCGGACGCGACGCTGACCAGAGCAGGAGCCCCGGCCAGCCGGGCCGATGGTGGGTCCTAGGTGTACTCGGCGCCGGTACCCGATTTGGCCCCGGTCGCGCCGTCGGGGACCACGCCATTCTGACCGTTGGCCTAGAAGCGGGCCGGGCGGGCAGAATCAGTTACCTCAAAATCTCATATGCGCGGAGAAGAACCTGTCCGGTGCTTGACGCGTGTTGGCGCTTCCGAGTGATGAGTTCAGGCAGCGGGATCCGATCTTCGAGTACAGCGGCGAGATCGGCTCCTTCCATGAGGATGATGGAAGAACCGCGCTGCGAATAGAAGTCAACCGCCGTTGGCTGGTATCCCTCCATCGAAAGGAACAAGCCCAAAGTATTCTCGAGCTTTCGCCCGACCTTCCCTGCGAACACGTCAATATCAGACGGCGGCGCGGGCCCCTTCTGCCACTTCGCCTCAAAGAGAAATTCCGTTCCTTCATGGGAGAAGGCGCCATCGATCTGCTCACCGACAACTCGGAATGGACCACGCGCGTCAATATCGAACAGAGCGAACAACTCATTCAGGAGCTTTTCGAGATCGTAACCACGCTGCTGAGGCTCATGGCCCGTAAGCTGGAATAGCAGCTGTTGTAACTCGCCCAGCTTCTCGCTAACCGCACGACGCAGTTCAGCCCGTGCTTGTTCCTCTAGGCGCCTGCGTTCAGCCTGCTCGGCATCATTGCGCAATCTGCGATATGGCTCCACTTGCGCATCCAGCGCGTCAAGCGCCGCCTTCGCATTGGCGTACTTTTCTTCTCCGCCCGTGAGTCGTCTTAGATGGACCGGATCGCCGATATCGGCAGTTGCCAAGATCAGGTCTACAAGCTGTTCTTGATATTTGGGTTGGGAGGCCAAGGTATCAACTAGTTGCCGGACGATATTCCTCTTGTAGTCTGCCCAATCCAGTTGTGGCACGAGCTGACTCTCCGGAAGGGCCGTGGCCAGGAAGGACCGCAGGTCGGTCTTGAACCAATACGCAAGCGACAACGCTTCACGTAACCGGTGCAGGACGGCGGGACTGACCACTTTCACAGCACTATTGTAAGGCGCCGGAGGTAGTGGACTTGGGATGACGCGTCCCCATCACCCGAGCGGGACACGGCTCCATGTATCAGCCATCCTTGGGGCAGGTGCTGTCGCTATCGCCCGGCACTCGGCGCCGACACGGGCTGCGTGACGCCACCTCGCGGTCCACACACCGCAAGCGCCGAACCGTACCGATCCTTGTAGCCGAAACGCCGGCTCCGAGCCCGTGGCCCCTGATACCCCCTGGGGTGGGCTCCAACCAACGGCTTCGGGTGGCGGCTTACGGCACCCTGCTCTGCCTGTGAGGGGCGCGGCTGGCTCACCATCTACGAGGGGAGTCAGTGATCGGCCGGAGCAAACCCGCCATTTGGGGCAGATCGCCGGACCTCGTCGCCTTCGTTCTCACCGGCGCGATTGGGCTAGTCAGTGCTTGGATCCGGCGGAGTGGACGTCGGGGCAGCCGCTCCGTATGGCTTGCGGATCAACGGCTCCACGCGACCTTGAGCCTGCTCTCGGCGGCAACATGGCCGAACTCCGGATCAACGAGCTCTCGTACTGCGGATCGAAGGCCGGCACGGCACCCCGAGGGTGAGGACTTTGAACGGGGGCCTGGCAGACTTTCGAAAGCCACGAGGCAGTGTCGACGGGCTCTAGGAGGGGTCGAGCGAGGCAGTGGCCAGAAGGTGGACAACAACGGCGCCCCAGCGGGGGCCGTGGGCCTACTACCGCTCGCCTTGAAAGGCGAGGGTGCGCCGAAAGGTCGCCATGGTGGGCCGTAAGGGATTCGAACCCCTGACCCCCTGCGCGTCATGCAGGTGCTCTAACCAACTGAGCTAACGGCCCCGGAAGCGGTCACCCTAGCAGCGGGCCCCATGGCCGGAACCAGCCCGATCGGGGCCGGCCGAGCTACTCCGGAGCGGGCTGGCGGACGCCGTGGAGGGGGGTCCCGGGGGGGACGTCCTCGCCGTCGCCGATGACGCAGTCGTCCAGCTCGGCGCCCTCGCCGACGGTGGCCCCGAAGGCCACCACGGAGCGCTCGACCCGGGCCCCGGCGCCGATCCGGGCCCCGGCCATCACCACCGACTCGTGCACCACGGCACCGTCGCCCACCACCGCGCCGGGACCGACCACGGCCCGGCTCACATCGGCGGTGACGTCGACCGAGGCCTCGGCGTGGACGCCCCCGACCGGCTCACCGCGCAGGCCGTCGAGCAGGTCGAGCTGGGCCTGGACGTACAGGGCGGGCGTGCCGGTGTCGATCCAGTAGGTGTCGCCGGCCATGGCGTAGAGGACCCCGTCGGCCACCATGGCCGGGAACACCTCGCGCTCGATGGACACCCGGCGGTCGGTGGCGATGCGCCCCAGGGCCGCGGGCTCCAGCACGTAGGTGCCGGCGTTGATGAGGTCGGTGGGGGCCTCGTGGCGGGGGGGCTTCTCGACGAAGGCATCGACCCGCCCGTTGGCGTCGGTGGGCACCACGCCGAAGGCCGAGGGGTCCTCGACCTTGTGGAGGGCGATGGTGCCCTCGGCCCCCCGCTCCTCGTGGAAGGCCACCAGGGCGGTGAGGTCCAGGTCGGTGAGGACGTCGCCGTTGACCACCACGAACCGCTCGGCGATGCCGGCGTCGGCCGCCGCGAAGCGGATGGCCCCGGCGGTGTCGAGCGGCTCGGGCTCGATGGCGTAGTGGACCGCCACCCCGGCGCAGGTGCCCGACGGGTAGGCGTCGCGGAAGGCGTCGGGTCGGTAGCCCATCGACAGCACCACGTCGTCGATGCCGTGGCCGGCCAGGTGGCCCAGCACGTGCTCGATCATGGGCCGATCCACGATCGGCAGCATCTGCTTGGGCCGGGTCAGCGTCAGCGGCCGGAGGCGGGTTCCGAACCCCCCGACCAGGACCACTGCCCTCACCCGGCGCCCTCGGTGGCGGGCGGGGGCTCGGTCGACGCCGCCGGCTCCGAGGAGGCGGGCGGGGCCGTGGAGCCCGACCCGTCGGCCGGCGGCTCCGAGGAGGGGGTCTCCTCCCCGGCGGGGACGGTGGACTCGTCCGGGAGGTCGGTCCCCTCCGGCGCGCCCTCGATGGGCTGGCCCTCCCCACCGTCGACGGTGGCGTTCTGCTCGATGTCCGCCGCGCTGGGCGGGGGCGGGATGTCCTCGCCCTCGGGGACGAAGGCGATGGTGTAGGCCCCGAAGTTGGTGTCGATGTGCTCGCCGCTGATGTCCGAGGTGCTGGTCTCGGTCGGCTTGCCCTCGGTCTTCAGGGCGTTCTCCCAGTAGGCCAGGACGACCCGGCCCTTCTTGCCCCCACAGGTGGTCTCGCCGTTGACGTACTTGCGCCCCTCGTACTGGCCGCCCTCGGGCAGGGTGATGGACGAGCCCGAGACCGACATGCCGGTCTGGTCGAAGAACTTGCCCAGGGTGGCGGCCCGCCCGGCCGCGCCGGCCAGGAACGGGTGGATGTGCATGAGGCCGTCGTCGTGGGTGTGGATGCCGAGCTGGTCGGCGCCCCGGTCCGACAGGTTGGACACCCACCGGTCGCAGACGTAGATGCCGTAGGCGGCGTGCCAGTGGTCGCCCAGCTTGGGCGACTCGTCGCCCCCGGAACCGCTGCGGGCGAAGGTGACCAGGCTGACGCCCAGCAGCACCAGCGCCACGACGGCCACCGGGAAGCCGATGCGCCTGCTCTGACCCTTGGTCTTGCCTCCGGTGCGCGCTGCGCGCGCCACCTTCTTGGCTGAGGATGCCTTGCCCATGAGGCCGCCACCCTACCTGGCACCGGGGGCCGGTCTGGAGTCAGGCACCGCCGCCGATCCGGCGGCCCGGTGTCAGGTTTCCGTCAGGGCCGCCCGGTAGGCGTCGAGCAGCGCGGTGGCGGCTGCAGCGTCGGTGAAGGCCCGGGCCCGGGCCCGCCCGGCCTCGGCCTGGCGCCGGGCGGCGACGGGGTCGTCGAGCAGGTCGGACAGGGCCCGGGCCCAGCCGGCCACGTCGTCCGGCGGGACCAGGGTGCCGGCCGGGCCCACCACCTCGGGGAGGGCGGTGGCGTCGGCCACCACCACCGGGGCGCCCCGGGCCATGGCCTCCAGGGCGCCGATGCCGAAGCCCTCGTAGCGCGACGGGAAGGCCACCGCCGCGGCCCCCGCGAACAGGGCGTCGAGATCGGCCCGGGACACCCGGCCGGTGCGGCGGACGCGGTCGGCGGCGCCGGAGGCCGCCACCGCGGCGCGGACCTCGGCCTCGGCCGGGCCCTCCCCCCCGGCCAGCACCAGGTGGGCGTCGGGGTGGCGCTCGGCCAGGGCGGCGAACGCCCGGACCAGGGTGGCGTGGTTCTTGTGGGCGTAGGTGATGACCGGGTACAGGATCCACGGCCCCCGGAGGTCCCAGCAACGGCGGACGCGGTCCACCTCGGCGGCGGGGACGGTGTCGAACAGCTCGGGGCCGAGGCCGTGGGGCACGGTGCGCACCCGGGCCCGGTCCAGGCCCAGGCGCTCGGCCACCCGGTCGCCGGCGGCCCGCGACGGGGTGACGACGACCCGGGCGGCCCGGACCGAGCGGGGCAGCATGGCCCGGAGGTACGCCACCTTGGCCCGGCCGAAGTTCCGGGGCAGGTCGAGAGGCTGGAGGTCGTGGATGGTGAGCACCGCCGGCACCCCCCGCACCAGGGGCACCACCCCGCCGGCGTGGTGGACCAGGTCGAGCCGCCGGGACCGGGCCACCGCCGGGAGCCAGGTGGTCTCGGCCGCCACCCGGAGCGGCTTGGCCCACCCCCGCAGGCCGATGCTCCGGGTCGGGAAGCGGGCCACCAGGTCGGGGTGGGCGTGGCGGAGGGCGTCGAGGGCCAGCAGCTCGACCTCGAAGTCCGGCGGGTCCAGGTCGGCCAGGCCGTGGAGGAGGCGCACGGTGTACTCCTCGCTCCCGCCGACCACCCCCGGGACGAGCCACAGCAGGTTGACCCCCACCCGATGGGCGCCGCTCACCGGCCAACACCCAGGGCGTCGCGGTAGGCCTCGACGGTGCGCTCGGCGGTGCGGGCCCAGGTGAAGGTGGCGGCCCGGTCCCGGGCCCGGGCGCCGAGGGCGGCCGCCCCGGCCGGGTCGCCGAGCACCCGGTCCAGGCCGGCGGCGATGGACTCGACCGAGGACGGGTCGACCAGCACGGCGGCGTCGCCGGCCACCTCCTCGGTGGCCGTGCCCCGCGACGTGACCACCGGCGCGCCCTGGGCCATGGCCTCCAGCACGGGCAGGCCGAAGCCCTCCCGCAGGCTGGGATAGGCCACCGCCGCGGCCTCGGCGTAGAGGGGGCCGAGGTCGGCGGGGGGCACGAAACCCAGGGCCCGGGCCCGCCCCGGGAGCCGGTCGAGCAGGGCGCCCAGGTCCTGGTTCCACCCCTCGGCCCCCACCAGCACCAGGTCGAGCTCCGCCCGGTCCAGGTGGGCCATGGCCTCCACCAGTCGGCGCAGGTTCTTGCGGGGCTCGATGGTGCCCACGAACAGGACGTAGGGCCGCTCCAGCCGGTGCCGGGCCCGGGCCGCCTCCCGGGCCGCGGGGCTGGCCGCCACCACGTCGACGCCCCAGGGCACGACCCGGATGCGGTCGGCGGCGAACCCGGCCGACCGGCACTCGGCCGCGGTGGCCTCCGAGGGCACCAGCACCAGCCGGGCGTGGCGGCGGGCCAGCTCGGTCCCCCGGCGGAAGAAGCGCAGCCCGTGGCGCGTCGGGTGGTCGGGCTGGGCCAGGAAGGCCAGGTCGTGGACGGTGACCACCAGGGGGGCCCGGTGCCCGGGCACGGCCACCGCGGTGGCGTGGACCAGGTCCACCGGCCCGGTGGCCCGCTCCACCGGGGGCCACCGCAGGCCGTGCCACGCCTCGTAGAGGGCCAGGCGGGGCAGCGGCAGGTGCCGCACCTCGACCGGGGGGCGCCAGGGCTCGGGCGGGGGCTGCGGGTGCCGGGCCGCCACCCCCACCACCTCGACGTCGGGCCGGGCGGCCAGGGCCCCGGCCAGGGCCAGGACGGAGGTCGCGGAGCCCCCCGGGACCCGGTGCCAGCACTGCTCGAGGGTCAGGGCGACGCGCATGTCGAGCGGTAGCATCGCGCACCGTGCCCGCCCCACCCCCTGACCTCGTCCGCCCCCGGTGAAGGTCCTCGTCACCGGCTCGGCCGGGCTGGTCGGCTCCGAGGCCGTCACCTTCTTCGACCGCCTCGGCTTCGCCGTGGACGGGGTGGACAACAACACCCGGGCCGACTTCTTCGGCCCCCGGGGCGACACCACGTGGAACCGCGAGCGCCTGGAGGCGACGTGCGCCCGCTACACCCACGTCGCCATCGACATCCGGGACCGCGCCGCCGTCGGCCGGCTGGTGGCCGCCGGGGGCTACGAGCTGGTCATCCACGCCGCCGCCCAGCCCAGCCACGACCTGGCCGCCAGCCGCCCCTTCGACGACTTCGACACCAACGCGGTGGGCACCCTCAACCTGCTGGAGGCCTGCCGCCGCCACGCGCCGGACGCGGTGTTCATCACGGTGAGCACCAACAAGGTCTACGGCGACAACCCCAACCGGCTGCCCCTGGTGGAGCTGGAGACCCGGTGGGACTACGCCGATCCGGCCCACGCCCAGGGCATCGACGAGGCCATGTCCATCGAGGGCTGCACCCACTCCCTCTTCGGCGTGTCCAAGGTGGCGGCCGACGTGCTGACCCAGGAGTACGGCCGGTACTTCGGGATGCGGACGGCCGCCTTCCGGGGCGGGTGCCTGACCGGGCCCCACCACTCCGGGGTGGAGCTGCACGGCTTCCTGTCCTACCTGGTGGCCCAGGCCCTGGCCGAGGGGCCGTACACGATCTTCGGCTACCAGGGGAAGCAGGTCCGCGACCAGATCCACTCGGCCGACGTGGTCTCCGCCTTCTGGGCCTTCGCCCAGGACCCCCGCCCCGGCGAGGTGTACAACCTGGGCGGCGGGAAGGCCAACGCCGCCAGCCTGCGGGAGTGCGTGGAGATGGTGGCGGCCCGCAGCGGGACCCGCCCGGTGCTGACCTACGACGAGGCCAACCGGGTCGGCGACCACATCTGCTACTACACCGACATGGCCAAGTTCCGCTCGCACTACCCGGGCTGGCGCCAGGAGTGGACCCTCGACGCCATCGTCGACGAGATGGTCGGGGCCATGGCCGCCAAGCTCTCGGCGTGAGCGACGGCCGCGGCGACCCCGGCCGGCGACGGGCCCGGCGCATCACGCTGGTCAACCAGTTCTACCCCCCGGACGTGTCGCCCACGGCCCACCTGACCGCCTCGCTGGCCGAGCACCTGGCCGGGCGGGGCGACCGCGTCACGGTCCTGACCGGCGGCGAGGGCTACACCGGCCTGCCGTCGGGGCCCGGCGCCCTGCGCGACGGGGCCGGCGTGCGGGTCGTGCACCTGTGGACCCCGGCCCTGGGCAAGGGCTCGATCGCCAAGCGCCTCTCCGACTACGTCTCCTTCCTGGCCGGGGCCACCGCCCGCCTGCTGGTGCTGCGCCGCCAGGACGTCGTCATCTCCCTCACCACGCCGCCGTTCGTGGTGACCGCGGCGGTGGCCCACGGCCTGCTCCACCCGCGCACCCGGGTGGTGCTGTGGTCCATGGACTGCTACCCGGACGTGATCGAGGAGCTGGGGTCGCGCACCCGGGCCGGCGCCGCCGACGACGGGGTCCGCCGGGGGGTGGGGGTGCTGGCCCGCCGGATCGCCTCCCTGCGCAAGGGGGGGCCGTTGTCGCAGGCCCTGCGGTCGGTGAACCGGCTCCTGTTCCGCCGCGTCGACCACATCGTGGCCCTCGACCGGTCCATGGCCACGCTGCTGGTCGAAGGCTACGGATCGGACGACGGGTCCCACCCGCCGGCCACGGTGATCCCCAACTGGGAGCGGGCCGACGCCTTCCCCGCCGGACCGCCCCCCGCCCCGTGGTCCGACTACGCCACCGACCCGGTGCTGGCCGGTCGCTTCGTGGTCCTGTACCTGGGCAACCTGGGCTACGGCCACGACGTGCGGACGGTGGTGGCGGCGGTGGCCAGCCTGGCCCCCGACGAGGGCGTGGCCTGGCTGTTCGTGGGGGGCGGGGTCCGGCGGCCGGAGCTGGACGGCCGGGTGGCGGCGGCGGGGGCCGCCGACCGGCTGGTGACCCGCGACTACGTGCCCAAGGAGGAGACCAGCGGGGTGATGGCCGGCGCCGGGTGCGCCCTCATCGTCCTGGCCGACGAGGCCCTGGGCCTGATGAGCCCCAGCAAGCTCCACAGCAACCTGGCCGCCGGGCTGCCCATCCTCTACGTGGGGCCCGAGGGCTCCAACGTGGACGTGGCCATCGCCGAGTTCGGGTGCGGGGTGAGCCTCCGCACCGACGACGTGGACGGCCTGGTGGCCGCCGTGCGCCGGCTCCGCGACGACCGGGCCTGGCGGGCCGAGCTGTCGGCCGCCGCCCGCCGGGCCTTCGAGCAGGCCTACTGCGACCGGGCCACCCTCCCCCTCTGGGACGCCGTCCTCGACGCCTGAGGGGCGATCCCGCCCCCGAGGTCAGCCCAGGTCGTGCAGGTACACCCAGATCCCCCAGAAGGGGTAGCGGCGGCCCGAGCCCGTGACCGCCAAGGACCCGTCGGCGCTCATGTCGCCGTAGGGCCCGACGATGGTGGGGGCGGCCTCATCGACCGTCGGGTAGTGGAGGCCGACATCGGTCAGGCGACCGGCGCTGTTGATGTTGACGCCGGTGAGCACGGCCTGCCCGTCGTCGCTCAGGAGGACCCTCAGCGCCGTTCCCAGGGTCTGCGGTGCCAGCCCCCGGCGGTCGGTGACCGTCCCGCCCTCCACCCGGGCGACGTGGGGGCCCGGGTCGTCCCCGGACAACTCCAAGTAGGCGACGGCGGAGCCGTCGGCCGACACGGAGGGGCCCCCGAAGGCGTTGTCGTACGGCTTCATGCCCCCCACCTCGCTGACCCGCGCCACGTCGGCGCCGGCCAGGGGGAGGCGGGCCCAGAAGGCATCCGCCTCCTCGTTGTCGTCCCCGGCCACCAGGTCCGTCGCCTCGGAGGTGAAGACGAGGGTGCTGCCGTCGGCCGAGAGCGCCGGCTCCCGACTCGGCCCGTCGCCCCCCACCCGCTCCAGCGACGTCGTCGCCCCCGTCCCGTCCAGGGTGGCCACGTAGACCTCTGCGGCGCCATCGGTCCCCCCGGGGACGAGGTCGGTGGCCGTCGAGGTGAAGGCGACCACGCGGCCGTCCCCGCTGACGGTGGGCTCGGTGCTGTCGCCGTCCCCGTCGGTGAGACGACGGATGGCCCCGCCGTCGAGGTGGGCCACGAACACGTCGGAGCGGCCGTTGGTGTCACCGGGGACGACACCGCCAGCCGCCGAGGCAAAGACGATGACGGTGCCGTCGGCCGAGATGATCGGCGCCCAGATCTCGGTCTCCCGGGTCACGATGCGGGTCCGGCCGGTCCGGCGGTCGAGCACCCGGATGCCGCCCTGGGGGTAGGCGACGTAGGCGACGAAGCGCCCGTCGCCGGAGATCGAGGCCGAGGCGCCCGCAGCCACCTTGGCCGGGGTGCCCTCGGGGCGGCGGGCCCAGGCCAGGTACTCGTCGGAGGCGACCAGGCGGCCGGCGAAGGTGATGTCGTCCACGGTGCGCAGCCGGTCGCCCCAGTAGACCCGGTCGGCGTCGCTGGGTGGGCGGCGCAGCAGGGCGATGTAGGCCAGCACCACCCGCAGGCGGTTGGACTCGACCGTCAGGTACAGGGCCCGGGCCAGGGTGGTGCGGGGCGTCCCGGCGGCCAGGCGGGCCGACCAGTGGGCCAGGCCGGCCGGCTCGGCCGAGCGACCCAGCAGGGCCTCGTAGGTGGCCTCCACATAGGCCGGCGGGGTGCCCCCGGAGCGCTGGTAGGCCTCGGCGCTGCCGTAGACCTCGGCGGCCAGGCGGGACACGGGGGCGCCGGCGGCCAGGCGGGCGGCCCAGAAGGCGAGGCCGGCCGGGTCGGGGCCCCGGCCCAGGGCCCGCCGGTACAGGTCGGCCACCACCCGGCGGGTGTGCTCGGGCCGGCGGGCCAGGGCGTGGGCCAGGTGGGCCCGGGTGCGCCCCGCTCCCAGCTCGGCCACCCAGCGGGCCCGTTCCTCGCCGGTCGGTGGGCGGCCCAGGAGGTCGGGCACGGCGGTGTCCACGAACGCCTCGCGGGGTGGCGGGGGCGGGGGCGGCAGCTCGACCCGGGGCTCCCCGGGGGGCACGGCGGGGGCGCCGGTCACCGGGGCGGCCACCACCGCGGCCGCCGTCATCGCCAGCAGCAGCGCGGCCACCGCCCGCTTCGCACCTGGCCTGTCCATGGATCATCTCCCCCGTCGCCTGGCCGGAGCCTAGGGGCCGCCCGGGCCGAACGGAGGCGGGCCACCCGGCCCCGGCCATCGGGGTGGCTCCACTTGTCCGCAACTTGTATGGTTGGACCCGACGCCGACCACGGGCCGGCGAGTAGGTTCGACACCCCGGGACGGCGACTTCCCCGGGCCAGCGAAGGGATCCACCCATGGCCAGCACCCCCGCCAGCAACTCGTTCGGAGCGCGACGCTCCCTCGCCGTCGGCGACCAGGCCGTCGACATCTTCGCCCTCGACGCCGCCGGCGACGGCGTCCGGTCGCTCCCCTTCGGGCTCAAGGTCCTGCTCGAGAACCTGCTGCGCACCGAGGACGGGGTCAAGGTCACCGCCGAGGACGTGGCCGGCCTGGCCGCCTGGCGGCCCGGTCAGGACAGCGAGGCCGAGGTCTCCTTCACCCCGGCCCGGGTGCTGATGCAGGACTTCACCGGCGTGCCCGCCGTGGTCGACCTGGCCGCCATGCGCGACGCCATGGCCGCCCTGGGCGGTGACCCGTCAGCCATCGAGCCGCTGGTGCCGGTCGACCTGGTCATCGACCACTCCATCCAGGTCGACAGCTTCGCCCGGCCCGACGCCTTCGACCTCAACGCCGCCCTGGAGCTGGAGCGCAACCGGGAGCGCTACGAGTTCCTGAAGTGGGGCCAGCAGGCCTTCGACTCGCTGCGGGTGGTGCCGCCCAACATGGGCATCTGCCACCAGATCAACCTGGAGAACCTGTCCCGGGTGGTCCAGCTCCGCGACGGCGTGGCCTTCCCCGACACCCTGGTCGGCACCGACTCCCACACCCCCATGGTCAACGGCCTGGGCGTGGTCGGCTGGGGCGTGGGCGGCATCGAGGCCGAGGCGGCCATGCTGGGCCAGCCCGTCCCCCTGCTGGTGCCCAAGGTGGTGGGGCTGCGCCTCACCGGCGAGCTGCGGGCCGGCACCACGGCCACCGACCTGGTCCTGACCATCACCGAGCTGCTGCGCCGCCACGGCGTGGTGGGCTGCTTCGTGGAGCTCCACGGCCCGGCCCTGGCCCAGCTCCGGGTCGAGCACCGGGCCACCATCGGCAACATGTCGCCCGAGTACGGCTCGACCATCACCATCTCCCCCGTCGACGACGAGACCCTCCGCTACCTGCGGGCCACGGGCCGGCCCGACGATCTGGTGGCCCTGGTCGAGGCGTACGCCAAGGAGCAGGGCCTGTGGCACGACCCCGAGCACGACCCGGTCTACGACTCGGTGGTCGAGCTGGACATGGGCTCGGTCGTCCCGTCCCTGGCCGGGCCCAAGCGCCCCCAGGACCGCATCCCGCTGGATCGGGCCAAGGACGCCCTGTCGGCCGTGCTGAACGACCCCGACGCCACCGTCTACTCGGCCGAGGACAAGGCCGTGGCCGACACCTTCCCGGCCAGCGACCCGGTGGCCTCGCCGGCCGGCGACGGGAGCGAGGCGCCCCGGCCCGTGGCCTGCGACACCACGCCGGCCCGCTCCGACAAGGTCGACCTCACCCTGACCGACGGCACCCGGACCAGCCTCGACCACGGGCGGGTGGTGATCGCCGCCATCACCAGCTGCACCAACACGTCCAACCCGGAGGTGATGATCGCCGCCGGCCTCCTGGCCCGCAACGCCCGGGCCAAGGGCCTCACCCGCCGCCCCTGGGTCAAGACCTCCCTGGCCCCGGGCAGCAAGGTGGTCATGGACTACTACGGCCGCCTGGGCCTCACCGACGACCTGGCCGCCCTGGGCTTCGACCTGGTCGGCTACGGCTGCACCACCTGCATCGGCAACAGCGGGCCCCTCCCGGCCGAGATCTCCCAAGCCATCGCCGACGCCGACCTCTCGGTGGCCGCCGTGCTCTCCGGCAACCGCAACTTCGAGGGCCGCATCAACCCCGACGTGCGCCTCAACTACCTGGCCTCGCCGCCGCTGGTCGTGGCCTACGCCCTCTCCGGCACCATGAACTGGGACCCCGGCACCGAGCCCCTGGGCCTCGACGCCGACGGCCAGCCGGTGCTGCTGGCCGACATCTGGCCCGACCCCGCCGAGGTGGCCGAGGCCCTGGCCCGGGCCACCGGCGCCGAGGGCTTCCGCGCCGTCTACGACACGCTCTTCGACGGCGACGACCGGTGGCGGGCCATCGACGCCCCCGCCGGCGACCGCATGGCCTGGGACGACGGGTCCACCTACGTGCGCCAGCCCCCCTACTTCGAGGGTCTCGACCCCGAGCCCGCCCCCCTCCGCGACATCGAGGGGGCCCGGGTGCTGGCCCTGCTGGGCGACTCGGTCACCACCGACCACATCTCCCCCGCCGGGGCCATCAAGGCCGAGGGCCCGGCCGGCCGCTACCTCCACGACCACGGCGTGGAGAAGGCCGACTTCAACTCCTACGGGTCCCGCCGGGGCAACCACGAGGTGATGATCCGGGGCACGTTCGCCAACATCCGGCTCCGCAACCAGCTGGCCCCGGGCACCGAGGGCGGCGTCACCCGCCACCTCCCCGACGGCGAGGCGATGGACATCTACGACGCCGCCGAGCGCTACGCCACCGAGGGCACGCCCCTGGTGGTGCTGGCCGGGGCCGAGTACGGCTCAGGGTCGTCCCGGGACTGGGCGGCCAAGGGCACCCGGCTGCTGGGGGTCCGGGCCGTGATCGCCCAGAGCTACGAGCGGATCCACCGCTCGAACCTGATCGGCATGGGCGTGCTGCCCCTCCAGTTCGCCGAGGGCGACACGGTGGCCAGCCTGGGCCTCACCGGCGAGGAGGAGATCACCATCGCCGGCCTGGCCGACCTGGGGCCCGACGGCACCGTGCCCCGCACCCTGGAGGTGCGGGCCGGCGAGGCCACCTTCACGGCCACGGTCCGCATCGACACCCCGACCGAGCAGGCCTACTACCGCCACGGCGGCGTGCTCCCCTACGTCCTGCGCCAGCTCCACCAGCGGGCCGCGGGCTGAACCCGGTCAGGCGTCGAGGGCGCGCTTGAGGTCGTCGAGGGCGGGCACGGGGCCCGGGTCCACGCCCTCCTGGGCGGCCAGCTCCAGGCTGACCATGTCGCCCACCAGGATCAGGTCCAGGAGCTGGGCCAGGGCGCCCTCCCCCTCGGCGTGGACGGTGTGGATCCCGCCCACCACCTCGTCCAGCACCGACTGGAGGGCGTCGAAGCGCCGGCTCTGCTGGGGGTGCTCCTCGTCGTGGCGGAGGAACAGCAGCTGGAAGACCTGGCGGGTCAGGTCGCCGTGCTGGCCCCAGCCCACGATCTCGTTGTGGCACAGCTCGGGCAGCACGTTGGCGAAGGCCGGCGTCTTGGCGTTCTCGTTGACCTGGGTCTTCCACCGGGTGGCGGCGGCCTCGCCCAGGGCTCCGGCCCCGTAGGCGATGGGCAGGGTGCGGCCCAGGCGCCGGGCCAGGGCCACCGCCGGGCTCTGCTCGGAGGCCAGCTGGTCGGCTCGGCGGCGCAGCTGCTCGACGGCGGCCGCGATCCAACCGTGGGCGCCGGGGAACAGGCCCATCCGCTCCAGGGCGATCAGCACCGGCACGGTCATGGCCCCCACCGCGGCCCGGGGGGCGGGCAGGCCGGCGGGCACCGGGGCCAGGGCCGCGCCCCAGGACTCGGCCCGGCGGGCCAGGGTGCCGCCCCCGGCCACCACCAGGAGCCGGGCCCCGGCGGCCTGGGCCTCCTCGGCGGCCTGGAGGGTCTCCTCGGTCTCGCCCGAGAAGGAGACGGCCACCACCAGGGTGTCGCTGCCCACGAAGCTGGGGGCGTCGTAGCCCTTGGCCTTGATGACCGGGATGGGCAGGAACAGGTCGCCCACCGTGCCCAGGACGTCGCCCACGTAGCCGCTGGCTCCCATGCCGGCCACCACGATGTTGGCGATCTCCTCCCGGTCCGGCAGGTCGGTGACGGCCTCGCCCACGGCCACCGCCGCCGCCACCTGGTCGGCCATGCCCAGGGCGGCGTCGCGCAGGCCGAGCGTGTCCACGCCCCGGCGGGTGGGGCCCAGGTCGGGGCCGGCGGCCACGGTCAGGCCTCGAAGGTGGGGGTGATGCCGTCGGCCTCGGCCTTGGCCACCAGGCGGTCGTGCTCGGCGTCGTCGACGTCGGTGGCCTCGTCGACCAGCATCACCGGGATGTCGTCCTCGATGCGGTAGCTCCGGTGCAGGCGGGGGTTGTAGAGCGTGGCCTCGTCCTCGAAGTACAGCAGCGGCCCCTTGTCGTCGGGGCAGGCCAGGATGTCGAGGAGCTGGGGGTCGAGGGCCATGGGCTACTCCGTGCGGGAGGGGGCGGGCTGCGCCGCGCCGGTGATGAGGGACAGGACCTCGGCGACGCGGGTGTCGCACTCGTCCCGGGTGGGGGCCTCCAGGTTGAGACGCAGCAGGGGCTCGGTGTTGGACGGCCGCAGGTTGAACCACCACGGGCCCAGGTCGACGGTGAGCCCGTCGAGCCGGTCCTGCTCGGCGTCGGGGAAGGACCGGGCCACCTGCTCGATCACGGCCCGCGGGTCGGGCACCTGGGTGTTGATCTCGCCGGAGGCGGTGTAGCGCTCGAAGGGCAGCCGCATCTGCGAGAGGGGGATGCCGGCCTTGCTGCGCTGCTCCAGCACGTGCAGGGCGGCGATGAGGCCGCTGTCGGCCCGCCAGTTGTCGCGGAAGTAGTAGTGGGCCGAGTGCTCGCCCCCGAAGGCGGCGCCGGTCTCGGCCATGACCGCCTTGATGAGGGAGTGGCCGACCTGGGTGCGGATCGGGGTGCCGCCCCGCTCGCGGATGATCTCGGGCACGGCCTTGGAGCAGATGAGGTTGTGGAGGATGGTGGCCCCCGGCTCCTTCTCCAGGACCCCGGCCGCCACCATGGCCGTGGTGGTCGAGCCGGAGATGGGCTCGCCCTTCTCGTCGACCACGAAGACCCGGTCGGCGTCGCCGTCGAAGGCCAGGCCCACGTCGGCCCCGACCTCCAGCACCCGGGCCCGCAGGTCGGCCTGGTTCTCGACCTGGATGGGGTCGGCCGGGTGGTTGGGGAAGGTGCCGTCCAGCTCGCCGTACATGACCTCCAGCTCGCAGGGCAGGCCGGCGAACACCGCCGGGACGACCAGGCCGCCCATGCCGTTGGCGGTGTCGGCCACCACCTTCAGGGGGGCCAGCGCCGCGGTGTCGACGAAGGACCGCACGTGGTCGGCGAACTCGGCCAGGGCGTCCCGGGTGCTGAAGCGGCCGGGCTCGGCCGGGTGCGGTGGCAGGCCCTCGGCGGCCAGGGCCCGGATGCGGTCCAGGCCGGTGTCGCGGCCCACCGCCCGGGCCCCGGTGAGGCAGAACTTGATGCCGTTGTACTGGGCCGGGTTGTGGCTGGCGGTGAACATGGCCCCCGGCGCCTGGTAGCGGCCGGAGGCGAAGTACACGAGGTCGGTGGAGCACAGCCCCAGGTCGACCACGTCGAGGCCCTGGTGCTGGGCCCCCTCGGCGAAGGCGGCGGCGAACTGCACCCCGCTGGGTCGCATGTCCCGGCCCACCAGGACCTGGGTGGCGCCCTCGGTGTCGGCCGCGAAGCGGGCGAAGGCGGCCCCGATGGCCCGGCACGCCTCGACGTCGATCTGGTCGCCCACCGTGCCCCGCACGTCGTAGGCCTTGAAGATGGCATCCAGGTCGGCCATGGCCCGCCGACCCTACTCGGTGCGTGATCGGGCCCCGGCGAGGCCGAACCCGTTCTGAGGCGCCACGGCACATCCCCACGTGCGCAGGCGCCTCAGAAGCGAGATGGCTCCCGGCTCCTCCCGTTCTGAGGCGCCACGGCACACGCCCATGGGCACAGGCGCCTCAGAACGGCCATGGCCCGGCGGTCAGGAGCCGGTGCGCTCGACGCCCGCGGGGGCGTCGCCGGCCAGGGGCAGGGGGTGGTCGTACCAGCCGGCCCGGCCCCCCCGGACGATGCGGGCCAGGTCCCGCACCAGCACCACCCCGTCCCGCACCACGTGCACCGTGGAGCGCTCGGCGTTGACCACCCGCACCGGCACCTCCCGCACCGACAGGCCGTCCCGCTCGGCCAGGTGGAACAGCTCGACGTCGAAGGCGAAGCCGTCGATGCGGGCCCGCGAGAACAGCGAGCGGGCCACGTCGCCCCGGAACGCCTTCAGCCCGCACTGGGTGTCGCGGTGGGCTCCCAGCAGCACCGCGTAGGTGCCCAGGTTGATGAGCCGGCCCCCCAGCTCCCGCAGCCGGCGGGCCCGGACCAGGGTGGCGGTCTCGGTGTGGACCCGGCTGCCCACCACCACGTCCCACCCGGCCTCCACCTGGGCCAGCAGGTCGGCCATCTGGGCCGGGGGGTAGGACAGGTCGGCGTCGGTGAAGGCCACGGTCCGGCCCCGGGCGGCCAGCGCCCCGGCCCGCACCGCCGCGCCCTTGCCCCGGTTGGCGGGCAGGACGATCACCCGGTCGGCCCCGGCGCCCTCTGCGGCCGCCGCGGTGCCGTCGCCGGAGCCGTCGTCGACCACCACCACCTCCAGCTCGGCGGGGGCCACGGTGGGCGCCAGCTCGTCGCGCACGCGCCGCACGGTGGCGGCGATGCGGTCCTCCTCGTGGTAGGCGGGCACGACCACGCTGAGGCGCACCTCCCCCGGGGGTGCGGGCCGCTCGACCCGCTCGGACAGCTCGGCCCGAACCGTGCCGAACAGCACCCACCGGTAGGCCACGAACCGCACCACCGACGCCACGGCGATGGCCGGCACCTTGGCCGCCACCAGCTCGGGGGCCGACTCCCAGCCCGTCAGCTCGACCAGGGCCCGCAGCACCAGGACGTCGACGGCGCCGGCCACCACCGCCCCCATGACGAAGGCCGACGGGTGGTGGACCCAGCGCACCGACGGGTCGCGGCCGAAGGTGATCTGGCGGTGCAGGGCGAAGCTGGCCCCGGCCGCCACGGCCAGGGCCAGGGCGTCGGCCGCCACCACGATGAGGCCCAGGCCCCGGGCCAGGACCAGGAGCAGGCCGACGTCGATGGCGGTGGCGATGAGCCCGATGGAGGCAAAGCGCCGCAGCCGGTGCCTCACCGCGGCCCGGCCCCGCGGTCGTCGTCCGGGGCCGGCGGTGCCCCACCCTCCGCGAAGGGAGGCGGCGGGTCGTCCCACGTCTCGGGCGGCCCCCACCGGGCCACGGGCGGGCCGTCGTCGGGGGGCTCGGGCGGCGTCCAGGCCGCGGCCCAGGCCTCGGCCGCGGCCTGCTCCACCTCCTCGGTGCGCTCCCGGCGCCGGCGGGCCAGCAGGCCCTCGGGCACGGCCACCGGGCCCCGGCGCCAGAGGCCCATGGCGGCCAGGACACCCAGGGCGGTGAGCAGGTAGGCGGACCAGTCCACGGTGGTGCGGGCGTAGTGGAAGCTGACCTCGGTGGAGGTGGGGACCACCACCATCAGGTTGGGCGACACCCGCCACGGCCCCTCGGCCCCGGTCACCTCCCAGTTGGGGAAGTACGACACCTTGACCAGCACCGGGGTGCCGGGCCGGTCGACCCGGAACGAGAGGCTCTCGTCCCCGGTGCGGACGTCGCTGACCTCGGCCCTGCGCACCTCGCGGGCCGGGAAGGCGGGCAGGTCGCGGTCGCCGTAGCGGCGATGGGTGCCGTCCTCCTCGTCGTAGGGGATGGCGGGCACGTCGACCCGGGCCCAGGAGTCGGGGCCGTCGACGGTGAAGGGGACGTCCCACCGCTCGGGGTCGCTGAACCAGGCCGACGCCACGTCCAGCCAGCTGTCCTGGGTGGGCTCGACCCCCCGGGCGACCACGGGCTCGTGGTCGAGGCCGACCACCAGCGCGGTGGCCTCCCGGTCGAGCTCGTAGACGTGCCACGGCCCCGACACCGCCACCTCGGTCAAGCGGTCGCTGGTCGCGGCCTGGGACACCGCGGTGGGGCTGAAGGCCATGTAGTAGCGCACGCCCAGCATCTCCAGCTGGCTGAGCCCGCGCTCCAGGTCGAAGCCGGAGTAGGGCAGGTCGCGCTGGGAGCACGAGCCCTGCTGGGAGAGCTGGCACTGGACCAGGAAGTGGTACGGCGTGGTGGTGGAGGACTCGAAGTACAGGCCCTCCATGGAGCCGATGCACCCGTCGGTGAAGTACGGGAGCATCATCGGCGACATGGTCGTGCCGTAGGTGGTGAGCCGGTCCGAGCCGAACTCCCAGAAGGCCCGGCCGCAGCCGTGGTCGGGGTCCTCCCCCAGGCCCTGCATGGTGGCCACCAGGTCCCGGTACTCGGGCCAGCCGCCCTGGCCGTCGGGCACGGCGGCGCCGGGGGCGGCGCCCTGCACCGGGCGCTGGCCCTCCAGGCCCCGGAAGTTGTACTTGGCCCACCCGGCGCCGGGGTTGCGGTAGTCGCGCACCACGCCCAGCCACTCGGTCTTGCCGTCGGTGCGCTCGGTCCGGCCCGGCAGCACGTCGAGCGGCCCGCCCAGGAAGAGCAGGGTGGCGGCCAGGGCCGGCAGGGCGGCACCCACCCCGATCCAGGCGGTGGGCCGGTACGGGTCCCGTGACACCAGGACGGCCACGGCCCGGATCACCTCGGCCACGCCCAGGGCGGCCAGCAGGAACAGGGCCAGGTAGTAGAGCGGCAGCACCCGGGCGTTCCACAGGCGGCCGTCGGGGATCCACACGAACCCGGCCGCCCCGGCCACGGCCAGGCCGGCCAGCAGGTAGGCCAGGCGCTGCTGGAAGACGGCGCCCACCACCAGGCCGCCCACCGCCAGCAACAGGGGCCACAGCAGGGCGCCGGGGGTGAGGTAGGTGAGGATGTCCTGCGGCCCCTCGTCGCCCCCGGTGCCCGGCGGCTGGGGGATGAGCCCGGCCTCCAGGGCCGAGACGTGCAGGAGGGCGAAGCGGGCCAGCAGGGCCAGGGCCAGGCCCCCGAGCACGGCGCCGGGCACCAGCCAGCGGCGGCGGGCCAGCACGTGCACGGCAGCCACCGCGGCCCCGACCCCGGCCACGACGGCCACCGCCAGGACCAGGGCCTTGCTGCCCGACCCGATGTGCTCCCACACCGAGATCGAGGTGTCGCCGGTGGTGTGGGGCAGCGGCTCCCAGCCCATGTCGTTGACGTACGCGTGGCGCGAGGCGAAGGGCAGGACCCAGAAGGCGGCCAGCAGGCCGGCCACGGGGCCCACGGGCAGGAACCACCGGAGGCGGGCCCGCCCGGGCCAGATCACCAGGGCCAGGCCGGTGGCCACCAGCATGTAGAAGGCCGGGATGATGTGGCACAGGCCGCACAGGGCCAGGAGCACCGCGGCGGTGGCCCGCCCCTCGCCGGTGCGCACGCCCCGGAGCAGGAAGCCCAGGTAGAGCAGGCCGAGGGTCAGGCTGATGGAGAACGAGAACTCCCCGGCCATGGTCGAGGTGAGGTTGCCGCCGATGATGTTGCCGGTGCCCGAGTTGCGGGTGGGCTCGATGTTGTAGAGGAAGAACAGCGAGCCCAGGGCCAGGGCCGGGGGCACCGGGAAGGGGGCGCCGGCCAGGCGGCCCAGGGCCCAGGCCGCCACCGGCAGGGCCACCATGCCCGACACCACCACCAGCTTGAACGACACCCCGTAGGGCACCGGCAGGACCAGGAGGGCCAGGAACGCCCCCACGCCGAACAGGGCCCAGCGGTAGCGGGCCAGGCGGGGGACGAACCAGCCCAGGGGCAGCAGGGCCAGCACCGCCGGGAGGGACAGGACCAGCAACGGCGACCGCACCCCGACGTGGAGGATCACCACGGCCAGCATGGGGACGACCATGTAGAACTGGAAGGCGGGGAAGCCGGCGTACCAGTCGGGGCTCCAGCCCGTGAGCCGGCCGTGGGGCAGGATGTCGCGCATCAGGGCCATGGGGCCCCACACGTGCGAGCCCATGTCGCCGCCGGTGGGCGTGTTCTCGCTCAGGATGAGCCGCGGGTCGACGGTGATGAACACGAAAGCGGCGCAGCAGGCCACCACCAGGCCGGTGGCCACCGTGTCCCACGAGGCCCCCGCTGTCCGTCGCCCAGCCGCGACCAGCACCTCGCGGACGTGGTCCCAGCCGCTCCGGCGCCGGTCACCGGGCCCGTCGGCCGTCTCGGCCGGCTCGGGGCCGGGACCGTCGAGGGGGTCGCCGGGCCACCGGTCCGGGCCCAGGTCGGGCTGGTCGGTGGTGGTCACCGCAGCACCAGGCCCAGCACCGACTCGCACTCGGCGTCGGAGGAGAGGGCCACCAGGAACAGGACCGTGGTGGCGTTGAAGGCCATGTGGGTCAGGATGCTCGGCCCGAGGCGTCCGGTGCGGTCGGCCAGCAGCCCGAGCACCAGCCCGAAGGCGACCAGGGCCGGGAGCTGCAGCAGCTGGAAGTGGACCAGACCGAAGGCCACGGCGGTGACGGCCAGGCCCGGGCCCCGGCCCAGCCGAGCCACCGCGGCCCGTTGGACGAAGCCCCGGAAGAACAGCTCCTCCACGATCGGGGCCCCGATGACGGTGATGAGCACCAGGAGGGCCACGCCCACCGGGTCGTCGGCCTTGTCGGCCAGCCGGCACGCCGGCTCCCGGAGTTGGTCGCCATCCTCGCCCAGGAGCCGGATCCAGGGGGCCGACACCAGGGGCACGAGGACCAGCTGGCAGGCCACCCCCAGGGCCAGGCCCACGACGGCGTCAAGGGGGCGGAACCGGATCCCCAGCTCCGATCGGAGGTCGCCGCCCCGGCCCCGGACCAGCAGCAGGATCGAGCCCAGCATGCCGACCCACAGGGTGGCCTGCAG
This sequence comes from Acidimicrobiales bacterium, assembly GCA_035630295.1. Classification (NCBI taxonomy): domain Bacteria; kingdom Bacillati; phylum Actinomycetota; class Acidimicrobiia; order Acidimicrobiales; species Acidimicrobiales bacterium. Next base: position 113,074 of record DASQKY010000027.1, read on the forward strand.
CAGGGCCACCACCACCAGGGAGGCGTCCTCGCTGTCCTCCACCCCGGCGGCGGCCAGGATGAAGCCGCCCAGCACCAGGCTGATGGCCATGGAGGCCAGCGCGGCCAGCGCCACCTCGCCCAGACCCCAGCGGGGAGGGCGGTCGTCGGGGGGGGCGGGGGCCGGGGAGGGAGCGCTCACGGAGGTCAGATCGCGGGCGACGGGTCGGTGCGGCCCCACGGAGGGGCGAGGTTACCGGCCGGGGCCCGGGGGCTCCCGGTCGACCCGGCGCTCAGCTGGCCAGGGCGTTGTCGCCGAAGAGCGGCAGGGGCACCACGTCGCGCCGGTCCCGCAGCTGCCAGCCCACCGGCACCGACAGCCGGTCGGCGTGCCGGGGGCACAGGTCGTGGGTCATGGGGTGGGCCTCGTCGCTGAGATGGGCGATCCAGACCGTGGAGGTCCCGTACTCGTAGGCGAGGGTGGTGGCCGCCGTGTCGTGGCAGTCGGGACGTGCGCAGCGCCGGGCCATCCCGGGAGGCTACCTCCCTCCGGAGAGGGCCCCTGTGATGGCCGCGTCCGCGCCGGAGCCCCCTACCATGTCCGCATGTCCCAGCAGGGTCCGCAGTCCCCCCCTCCTCCTCCGGAGCGCTCCCCTGACGGCCCCGGCGGCCGGGCGTCCGGCAAGTCCGAGCCGGGCTGGCCCAAGTGGTCGCTCTACGTCCTGGCCGCCGCCTTCGTCGGGGTCCTGGCCCTGGCCGTCACCTCCGGGGGCAGCTCCGGCACCGAGATCTCCTACTCCCGCTTCCTCGACCAGGTGGAGGCGGGCAAGGTCAAGACCATCGAGTTCGACAACGGCACGGCCAAGATCGAGGGCACCTACTCCGACGGCAAGGACTTCACCACCACCGGGTTCCGCGAGGCCCCCCAGGAGATCATCGCCGTGGCCCAGGAGCACGACGTCGAGCTCAAGCCCAAGACGCCGGGGCCGGGCTTCCTGGAGACCTGGCTGCCGATGCTGATCGTGTTCGCCTTCTTCGGCGGCCTGCTGTGGCTGCTCAACCGGCGGGCCCAGGGCCAGATGGGCAACATCATGTCCATCGGCCGCAGCCGGGCCAAGACCTACACCACCGAGCGGCCGGGCACCACGTTCGCCGACGTGGCCGGCTACGAGGGCGTCAAGGGCGAGATCACCGAGGTCGTCGACTTCCTCAAGCACCCGGAGAAGTTCGGCCAGATCGGGGCCCGCATCCCCAAGGGCATCCTGCTGGTCGGCCCCCCGGGCACCGGCAAGACCCTCATCGCCCGGGCCGTGGCCGGCGAGGCCGGCGTGCCCTTCCTGTCGGTGTCGGGCTCGGACTTCATGGAGATGTTCGTGGGCGTGGGCGCCAGCCGGGTCCGCGACCTGTTCCAGTCGGCCCGCAAGCTGGGCCGGGCCATCATCTTCATCGACGAGATCGACTCCATCGGCCGCAAGCGGGGCGCCGGCCTGGGCGGCGGCCACGACGAGCGGGAGCAGACCCTCAACCAGATGCTCTCGGAGATGGACGGCTTCGAGGCCACCGAGGGCATCGTGATGATGGCGGCCACCAACCGGCCGGACATCCTCGACCCGGCCCTGCTGCGGCCCGGGCGCTTCGACCGCCAGGTGGTGGTCCCCCTGCCCGAGGTGGACGAGCGGCTGGCCATCCTCAACGTCCACTGCAAGGACAAGAAGATCGACGCCGACGTCGAGCTCCGCACGGTGGCCCGGGGCACCCCGGGGATGAGCGGCGCCGACCTGGCCAACCTCGTCAACGAGGCGGCCCTGTTCGCCGTGCGCCGGGGCGACGACAAGGTGCACATGCAGGACTTCGAGGCGGCCCGTGACCGGGTCCTCATGGGCCTGCGGCGCGACTCGATGGCCCTCTCCGACGAGGAGAAGGAGATCGTCGCCTACCACGAGGGCGGCCACGCCGTGTGCGCCGCCGTCCTCCCCCACGCCGACCCGCTCCACAAGGTGTCGATCCTCCCGACGGGCATGGCCCTCGGCGTCACGCAGCAGCTGCCCGAGGAGCGCCACCTCTACCGGCAGGACTACATCGAGGACTCGCTCGTGGTCCGCCTCGGCGGGCGCATCGCCGAGGAGCTGGTGTTCGGCGTGCTCTCGACGGGGGCCAACAACGACCTCCAGGGCGCCACCGAGCTCAGCCGCAAGATGGTGCGGGAGTGGGGCATGAGCCACCGGGTCGGCCCCATGGCCTGGGGCTCGCACAACACCGTGTTCCTGGGCGAGGACCTCATGTCGACGGCCCGGGAGTACAGCGACGACACCGCCCGGGTCATCGACGAGGAGGTCGAGCGCATCCTGCGGGAGCAGGAGGAGCG